>DATKBQ010000059.1:0-3882 GCA_035546375.1 Planctomycetota bacterium
ACTTTGACTACGACTCAGAGGTTGCCCAGTTGGTCGGTCACGCCAGGATCGCGGCCAGCTTGTCGGCGTCGATGCTGCCGCCCGTGACCGGGCAGACGCAGCGTCCACGAACGCTCGCGGGCATCTTCAGGGCCGCGGCGACCGCCAGGGCGCCAGCGCCTTCGGCGACGAGGTGGCTCGACGTGGCCAGCAGGCGGATCGCCGCGCGCACCTCGTCCTCGGTCACCAGCACGATCTCGTCGGCCAGCTCGCTCAGGAGCGGGAACAGCTCTTCGGCGACGTAGGGCACGGCGACGCCGTCGCAGATCGTGCGGCAGTCGACCGTCACCGATCGGCCTGCGCGCATCGAGGCGTGGAACGAGGGACAGCCCTCGGGCTCCACGGCGACGATGCGAACCGAGGGTTTCGAGGCCTTCAGCGCACCGCCCACGCCGGCGAGCAGCCCTCCGCCGCCCACGGGGATGAAGACCGTGTCGACGTCGGGCAGGTCGGCGAGGATCTCGAGCCCCATCGAGCCGTGCCCCGCGTGCAGGTCCGGGTCGGTCCAGGGATGGACGAAGGCGAAGCTCTCGCGCTCCCACTGGCGCTCGCGCAGGAAGCGGAAGACCTGCTCGGTCGGGACGAGGACGGGCGTCCCGCCCAGCGCCCGCACTGCGTCGATCTTCGCCGCCGGAGCACCCTCGGGCATCAGGCTGCGGGCGGGAACGCCGAAGCGCCGGCCGCACCAAGCGAGCGCCTTGGCGGTGTTGCCCGCGCTGACCGTGCTGAGCCCGCGTGCGCGAGTCGCCTGGTCCATGCGGTCGACGGCGTTCAGCACGCCGCGCACCTTGAAGGAGCCGGTGGGCTGCAGCGTCTCGGGCTTGATCCAGACCTCGCTCGATCCGTCGGCCGCCAGCGGCACGAGCGGCGTGCGCACGATCGTCCCGCGCAAGCGCTCGGCCGCGGCCTCGAACTCGCTCAAGCTCGGCCTCGGCACGCTGCTACGATACCTCGGGCGCTCGACGCTACCGTAAGAGCATGGAAACCGTCGTCCTCTCGCAGCGCGAGGTCCGCGCGCTGCTCGGAATGGGCGAGTGCATCGAGCTGATGGCGGACGCGCTCGCGGCCCTCGCGCGCGGCGAGGCGCAGAACCCGCTGCGCCGCGGGATGCGGCTGGGCGGGGATCGCGGCCTCCTGGGCCTGATGCCGGGCTCGCTCGGCGGCGCCTTCGGCCTGAAGGCGGTTGCAGTCCTGCCGGGTAACCACGGCACGCCTTACGACTCGCACCAGGGGGTGGTCGTGCTCTTCGACGGCGAGAACGGCCTGCCGCGGGCGATCCTCGACGCGAGCGAGGTCACCGCGATCCGCACGGCCGCGGTCAGCGCCGTCGCGACGCGGCTGCTCGCACGCGAGGATGCTTGCGAGCTCGCCATCTTGGGTTCGGGGGTCCAGGCGCGCGCTCACCTCGAGGCGATTCTCGCGGTTCGGCCGATCCGCCGCGCGCGCGTCTTCAGCCCGCGCGAAGCGAGCCGCGCGTCCTTCGCGCGGCGCGAATCGCGGCGCCACTCGATCCCGGTCGAGGCGGTGGCGTCGGCGCGCGAGGCCGTAGAGGGAGCTGACATCGTCTGCACGGTCACCTCCTCGCGCGAGCCCGTGCTCGCAGGGGCTTGGCTCGCGCCCGGCGCGCACGTGAACGCCGCCGGAGCCTGCCTGCCGGATGCGCGCGAGCTGGACACCGAGGCGGTGCGGCGCTCGAGGCTGTTCGTCGACCGCCGCGAGTCGGCGCTGCGCGAGGCGGGCGACATCCTCATCCCGCTGGCGGAGGGCGCCTTCGGCGAGGAGCACATCCGCGGCGAGCTGGGCGAGCTGCTCCTGGGCCATATCGCGGGACGCGAATCGCCCGAGCAGATCACGGTGTTCGAGTCGCTCGGCCTCGCCGTCGAGGACCTCGCCGCGGCCGCGCACCTCGACCGCAAGGCGCGCGAGCTCGGCGCCGGAGCGCGGGTGCAGCTCGGCGGGCTGCGCGAGTGAAGCCGCTGGAGCCGATCGCGCTGGACGCGATTCTCGCCGCGCGCGAGCGGCTGGCGGGCTCGGTGCTGCGCACCCCGCTGGTGCCGCTCGAGCTCGAGGGGGCGCCGTGCGAGCTGCACCTCAAGCTCGAGAACCTGCAGCCGATCGGCTCGTTCAAGCTGCGCGGCGCGCTGAACGCGATCGCCGGCGCGCCGCCCGAGGCGCTCGAGCGCGGCGTGTACACCGCCAGCGCCGGCAACATGGCGCAGGGCGTCGCCTGGACCGCGCGACACCTCGGCCTGCGCTGTCGGGTGATCGTGCCGGAGCAAGCGCCGCGCGCGAAGCTGGACGCGATCGAGCGCTTCGGCGGCGAGCTGCTGGCGGTCCCCTACGAGCGCTGGTGGCAGGTGCTGGTCGAGCACGGCTATCCGGGCATGGACGGCCTCTTCGTGCACCCCGTCAGCGATCCGGCCGTGATCGCCGGCAACGCCACGATCGGCCTGGAGATCCTGGAGGATCGGCCCGACGTCGAGGCGATCCTGGTCCCCTACGGCGGCGGCGGGCTCTCGTGCGGCATCGCCTCGGCCGTGCGCGCGCTGCGGCCCGGCGTGAAGGTTTTCGCGTGCGAGGTCGAGACCGCTGCACCCCTGGCCGCGGCATTGCGCGCCGGCTCGCCGCAGCCGATCGAGCACCGTCCGAGCTTCGTCGACGGGATCGGCGGCAAGGGGCTCTTGGCCGAGATGTGGCCGCTCGCTTCGCGCTTGCTCGACGGCTCGATCGTCGTGTCGCTCGAGCAGATCGCCGAGGCGATCCGCCTCCTGTCCGCGCGCTCCCGCGTCGTCGCCGAGGGCGCCGGCGCCGCGAGCCTCGCTGCTGCCCTCACGGGCCGCGCCGAAGCCAAGCGCGTCGCGTGCGTGATCTCCGGCGGGAACATCGACGCGGCCAAGCTGGCGCGCATACTGGTGGGAGGGCTACCCTGAGCGCTTCGTCGTTCCCCCAGCGCGGCCGGATTCGGCCGCGCGTCACACCGAGCGCGTTCCCAGGAGGTGTCCCATGCGCATGCTGATGAACGTCACGATCCCCCACGAGCCGTTCAATACCGCTGTCCGCGAGGGTACAGCGGGCTCGACACTGAAGCGCATCACCGAAGCGCTGCGACCGGAGGCGATCTACTTTACCGAGCAGAACGGTCGTCGCGGCGCCGTGGCGGTGGTCGACATCGCCCAGCCTTCCGACATCCCGTCGCTGGCGGAGCCCTGGTTCCTCTCCTTCCAGGCGGACGTGAAGTTCCAGATCGTGATGACGCCCGAGGAGCTGGCCAAGGCCGGGCTCGACGAGCTCGGGCGAGCTTGGGCCTGAGCCACCGGTAGGCGAAGCACCGTCGGGCGGAATCCGAGCGCTCGGATGTCCACGGCCACAGTCCTCTGCACACCTGCGGGGTGGCCATCCGTGCTTTCCCAGGGAATCCGTATGCCGCTGATCACGAACCATCTCGAGCCTTGGCACTGGGCGATCGCCGGAGCGGCGATCTCCGCCATCACGCTGCTGCTCTTGTGGGTGACCAACCGGCGTCTGGGCATCTCGACCGGGTTCGAGAACCTCTGTGCGCTGGCGGTGAGGCGCCCCTACTTCCGCCGGAGCGAGCTGACGCGCTCGCACGGCTGGAGGCTGCCCTTCCTGGCCGGACTGGTGCTCTCGGGGTTCCTCTCATCGGTTGCCGGCGGCGGCTGGAGGCCGACCTGGGACATGGGGATGCTCGACTCGACGTTCCACCCGGGAGTGCTGGGCAAGATCGGCTGGACCCTGGCCGGCGGGTTCCTGATCGGCGTGGGCACGCGCATGGCGGGAGGTTGCACGAGCGGCCACGGAATCTTCGGCCTCTCGAACCTGGAG
>DATKBQ010000060.1:0-17625 GCA_035546375.1 Planctomycetota bacterium
AGCGCGAGCGCGACGAGAGCCTGGCGCGCCTGCAGCGCGCCCAGGCCGATTACGCGAACCTGCGGCGCCGGGCGCAGGCCGACCTGGATTCCGCGCTCCAGCGCTCGCTGCGGCCGCTGCTCGAGAGCCTGCTGCTCGTGGTCGACCACCTGGACATGGCGCTCGCCGCGCCGCAGGAGAGCGACGAGAGTCGCAACCTGGCGCGCGGGGTGCGCCTCACGCGCGACCAGCTCCTGCGCGCGCTGGCCCAGGAGGGCGTCCAGCCGATCCCGCAGAGCGGCCGGTTCGACCCGGCGCTGCACGACGCGGTGGCGACCGAGGGGCGCGACGACCTTGAGCCCGGGACGGTGGTCGGGACCGTGCGCCCCGGATACACGTGGCGCGGCCAGGTGCTGCGGCACGCGCACGTCAAGGTCGCGCGGGAGCGCAACGCGGGCGCGGGCGAGCGGGCCGGCGACGGGGAGGCGAGCTGATGCCGACCTACGAGTACCGCTGCTCCGCGTGCGGCGCGGAGATGGAGATCTTCCAATCGATCACCGAGGCGCCAAAGCGCAAGTGCCCCGAGTGCGGCGCGCGCAAGCTCGGGCGCAAGATCGGCGCCGGCGCCGGCTTCCTCTTCCGCGGCTCGGGTTTCTACCAGACCGACTACCGCTCCGAGTCCTACCGCAAGGCCGAGGCCGGCGAGAAGGACGGCGGGGCGAAGCCCGCCGAGCCCGCCCAGGGCTCGGACGACGGCAAGGCGGACGGGAAGGCGGGCGAGAAGCCGGCCAAGCCTGAGCCGGAGGCGAAGCCGAAGCCGGCCAGCGAGCCGAAGAGGAGCAAGCCTCAGTAGGCGTCCCGTCTACTCGCCCAGGAAGAGCTCCTCCACGAGCTCGCCGATCGCATCGCTCTCGCAGCCGCCGATCACCCGGTCGGCGTGCGCCAGGGCCTCGGGCATCGAGTGCTCCATGGCGATCGCGAGGCCCGCCGCCTCGAGCATCGGCACGTCGTTGGTGGCGTCGCCGACCGCGACCACGCGCGCGGGCGGGATCTGGTAGCGCTCCTCCACCAGGCGCAGCGCCTCGGCCTTGCCACGGCAGGGTGGGTGCACGTCGCACACGAGCAGCGTGCTCTCCCGGTGATGCGGCAGCGCGCTGAGCGGGAAGTGCGTGAGGTAGATCGGCTGCGCGACGTGCCGCTCCAGCTCCTGGGCCAGCTCGAGGGAGCTGGCGTGCTGGGTGGAGAAGAGCGTCACGCGGATCGCGCGCTGCACGAGGAGCTCGGCGGGCGCCACGATGCGCAGGCCGGTCATGTCGCGCAGCGCCATGCGCTCGAGCTCGCCGCGCGGCTCGAGGGCGTACTTGGCGCCGGCGCACATGGTGACGGTCATGTAGCCGCGCTCGAGCCCGAAGGCGATCGTGCGCTCGAGGCTGCGCCGCGAGAGGGTGCGCTCTTCGACCAGGCGGCGCGAGCGCTGGCACCAGACGGCGGCACCGTTGTAGACGATCGCGGGCTCGTCGATCGCCAGCCTGTCGAGGACGGGCACAGTGGCCAGCTCGGAGCGGCCGGTGGCGACCAGCACGCGCACACCGCGCCCGGCGGCGGCGCGCAGGCTCTCGAGGGTGCGCGGGTGGATGCGGTCGGAAGCGTCGACGAGGGTGCCGTCGAGGTCGAGAAGAATGGCGTCGTAGGCGCGGGGCATGGCGGCGGGGGGCGCGGATGGTAGCGGCGAAGCGCGGGGAGCGGGTCGAACTCGCTCGGTGACCGGCAAGTCCACCGCTAACATCCGGGAAGGCGGCTCGCGCTGCCCGCGCGAGCGGGCGGCGCCCGGAAGGGCCGCGGTCCGTGCCCCGGGTGCTCCCGCGCCGGCGAGCGCCATGTCCGAGGTCCGATGTCCTTCGAGCGCGGAGATCCAGGCAGAGGTCCCCAAGCCGGCCGCGCTGTCGGGCGAGCGTGGTTCCGCGTCGGCGCCTTCGGCGCGGTCGTCGCCCTCCTGAGCGCACTGTGCCTGTTCTACACGGGCCGGTTCCACCACTTCGCGACCGTCAACGACCTGTGGTTCGGCTCGGACATCTGGCGCCACGTCGCGTGGGCGAACGATCCGAGCGAGGCGGGCCGCTGGCAGCTCCATCCCGGATCGTTCCTCCTGTTCGATGGGTACGGCCGTCTGCTGCGAGCCCTGGGGCTGGAGCCGTCCCCGGATGAGCTCCTGGGGTTCGCCATGCCCGTGATCGCCCTCGTGGCGCTGGGGCTCGTGGCCGCGGCGGAGCGGCTGGCGCGCCATGGGACCGGCGGCCGGGCCTCGCCGTGGGCGGTCGCCGCCGTCCTGGCCGCGGTCGGTCCGGTGGTGGCGTTCGGGCCGATGCCCGAGAGCCACATCCTAGGCGGCACGGCGCTCCTGCTGCAGGCGGTCTGGGTGCTCTCGGTGCTGCGCGACGAAGCCGCCGGCGCAAGCGGACCGCAGGTGAGGTCCCGCACCGCAGGCGCGATCGCGCTCGGTGCCGTGGCGGCAAGCTTCACGGTGACCAACCTCCTGCCCGCGACGATCCTGCTCTGGGCGCTGCGCAGGCTGCGCCGCCCGCTCGTCCGGGCCGCGCTCGTCGGCGCGCTCGCCGGCGCGGCCCTCTTGGCGGTGCACAAGCTCGTGGCGCCGCTCCCGCTCGTCTGGCCCCTCGTGCGGACGGTGCGCTACGAGATGTCCCTGCTCACGCCGCCGCACGCGCTCCAGATCGGGTGGAGCTTCCAGCACCTCGTCCTGTTCCAGTTCGGCATGCCGCGAACCGAGCTGATCACGTGGACGCACCCCGCCGACGGCGCCGTGGTGACGAGCATCCACAGCGCGAGCGCGACGCCGTTGCAATGGGCCGCGTTCGCGCTGTGGCTGGCAGCGGTCGGCCTCTGGGTGCGGCGGGGCCGCGCCGGAGAGCCTGCGGAGCGAAGGTTCGGCGCGTACTGCGCGGCCGCGCTGCTCGCATTGCTCGCGTTCCACGTGCCCTTCAGCGCATGGGAGGCGTACATCTTCTCGCCGCATGCTTGGCCGTACGTCGTCGTGCCCGGCGTGCTGGCCTGGCGCTGGGGCATGCAGGCGCGGAACCGCGCCGTGATCCTGTGCGTCGCCGCGGCGGTCGCGCTCAGCCTGCTCCAGACCGCCTACGGGCTCTGGTGGCTGGAGCACCTGCCGGGCGATACGGGCTCGCGTCCCGGGTGATCCGAAGGCTTCGCCTGGAGCCTGCGCCAGGAGACGGGCGAGCCGCAGCGGAGCCGCGCCGCGGCGGCTCACTGCAGCGCGCGCGCCGTTCCGGACTCGGCATCGTCCTCGCCGACGAATCGGCCGTCGGGCGCCATGATAAAGTCGTCCCCAACGTCCGGCCTGTAGATCGGTAGGAAGCCCCACAAGGGTCTCTGTGGGAATGCATAGAGGCTTCCGAGAAGGCGGATGTCGCCCTGCGGCTTGTCGTCCCACAGGACATCGAACTCCATGATGTACTTCGTGCCGTCGGGAGCGACACCTTCCACGAACTCGAAGTGGGAGCGCTTCCGCCAGTCGGGCTCGATCTTCGCGGCGAGCTGCGCGTAGCTCCAAGCGCGGAACCTCGCCATTTGCTCGGCCAGCAGCGTGCGCATCTCGTCCTTGCTCATCGAGTGTGCTCCGGATCCGGCCACGAATCCGCCGGCAGGACGCGGCGCCCTCCGTCGAACCGGGCTCGAGCGTACATGGCTGCCGTCGAGACCGCGTCTACGGCACCTCGAAGTGCGCGCTCGCCGTCTCGCCCGCGCGCACCTCGATCGTCTGCTCCGGCAGCGTGGCCGAGCCCGAGCCGCCGCCGAAGTCGAAGCGCTGGCCGCGCAGGGTCCACTTGCCCGGCGCGAGCCCCTCGAGCTGCGTGCGGCCCTCCTCGTCGATGAAGGCGCTCTTCGAATCCGGCTTGGGATCGGCCTCGCCGGCGAAGCGCGCGGTGACGAACACGCCGCCCACGGCCCGGCCGTCGGGCTTCGCGGCGGTGACCTCGATCGAGCCCGCCGGCTCGAGCTTCAGGTCGACGCCGCCGCGCACCTGGTCGACCGCCACCTGGACCGGCTCGCTCTTGCCCGGCTGCACGCCGTGTCCCTCGGCGCGCACCACGAGATCGACGCCGGGCGGAACGCCGCGCAGGCTGTAGCGGCCGTCGGCGTCGGTGCGCGCGCGCGAACCCTCCGACGGGCCGGTGGAGAACGAGAACTGCGGGCCTCCACCGGCGATACGGATGGCGCTGGTGGCGCGCAGGGTGGTCCTTCCGCCAGAGCCCTGCCGTGCGCGCTCGGCCCACACCTGGGCGCCCACCACCGGCCGTCCCTTCGAGTCGCTGACGCGGCCCTCGATCACCGAGATCGAGAGGTCGACGTCGAGGCGCTGCTCCTCGCCGGCCACGCGCACCGCCACCTCGGCCGGCATGTTGCGCGAGGCGTGCGTGACCACCAGCGTGTACTCGCCCTCCGTGGCCGCCTCGAAGACGTACTCGCCGCGCCCGTCGGTGGTCGCGCCCGTGCCGCCGCCGAAGGGGTTGGCGGCGCGGCGCTTGCCCTCCTCACGGCGCGGCTCGAGTCGCAGCGTCGCGCCGGCCAGCGGCTCGCCGCCCTCGCGCACGCGACCGTGGAGCCTGGAGGAGGCCGGAGCCTGCAGGGTCAGCTCGCGCTCCTCGCCCTCGACCACGCTCACCTCGGACCAGCCGGCTTCCCGCTGCGTGTCCCAGCCGGCCCTGTACGCGATGCCGCCGGCCGGCAGCGCCATCGCGCCCGGCCCCTCGCCCGCCCCGAGGGCGCGGAAGCGGTGCACGCCGCTCGTCAAGCGTGCGAACAGCACCTCGCCCTTCTCGTCGGTGACGTCGCGACCGTCGCGGCTGCGGTCGAACGGGAGGCTCTCCACGCTGCCGTCGGCACGGTGCTGCACGCGCCCGCCGGGCACCGGCGCGCCGGAGGCGTCCACCAGCCGCACGCGCACGCTGCCGCCGGGGGTGAGCTGCACCTCGCGCTCGGAGCCCGCGCGCGGGCAGGTGAACGGCTCGCTGGTCCAGCTCGCATAGTCCTCGTGGGACACGCTGAGCGTGCAGCTCTCGTTCTCGAGGACCGAGAGGCGGGCGACTCCGTCCTGGTCGGTGCGCGCCGTGCGCGACGGCCGGCCGTAGATCTCGGGCTCGTCGTCGCCGATGGCGATCACCCGCCGCCCCGAGCCGCTGGGCGATGCACCGACCAGCGTGACGCGCGCGCCGGCGACCGCCCTGCCGCCCTCGCCGCGGACCGTGACCGTCAGGACCGGCGAGGGCTCGAGGGCGATCACGCCCAGGTCGGTGTCGCCGTGGGGGGCGAGCGCGATCCCTTCCTGGGCGTGATCGCGGTAGCCGGCGGCGCGCACCTCCACGCGAACGCGCTCGTCGTCCTGTGCCCGCAGGCCGCCGAAGCGCACGCGGCCTTCGGGGTGCTCGCGGACGCGGCGCCCGCTCTCGTCGGTCTGGGGCTGGAGCCAACCGGCGCCGGCGCGCACGTCGAACTCGCTCAGCGGCTGGCGCGTGCGGGCGTCGATCACCTGGAACACGAGGGCGCCCTCGGGGCGGTAGCGCAGCTCGACGCCGCGCTCGCCGGCGCGGGCCGTCGCGCGCTCCGAGAGGACCTCGAGCCACGGCCGGTCGGCCTGCTTCCCGGCCGTGAGGGCGTAGCTCGCACCGGCGCGCACTCCGCGCAGGGTGAAGCTGCCGTCGGCGGCGCACGGGGCCTCGCGCATCTCGGCGTAGGCCTGCGGGGAGGCCTGCGGGTCTCCGTTCTCTCCCTCCCGCTCGCGCGGCCAGGCCTGGACCCGCAACTTGCCGGCCAGCTCGGGCGGCGCGCCCACGACGCGGCCCTGGATGCGCTCGCCGTCCTCGAGGACGATCACGATGCCGCCCTGGCGCTCGCCCGGCACGTGCGCGGCGCCGCGCGCCACCTGATCGGGGTGGTCGTCGCTCACGGCCGCCAGGGTCCAGGCGCCGGCCGGCATCGGGTCGGCGCGGAAGCTGCCGTCGGCGGCGCTGGTCGCCACGAGGGAGCCCGGCGGGCGCCCGCTGATCCCGAACGCGCTCTCGACCGCCGAAAGCCTCAGGATGCGCACCCCTTCCACCGGCGAGCCGCGCGGGTCGACGACGCGGCCGTCGAGGACGACCCCCGGCTCGAGGCGGAGCTCGCCCAGGTCGTGCTCCGCGGAGGAAGGCAGCGGGATCGAAGCGCGGTCCAGGGGCGCGAAACCGGCGGCGCGCACCGCGAGCTGGAGCGTGCCGGGGCGGAGCCCGTCGAGGTCGAAGCGCCCGTCGGGGCCGGTGCGGACCTCCTTCAGGCCCCGGTCGCGCCCCATGAACGACTCGAAGGCGTCCAGGGGGAAGGGGCTCGGGAAGCGGCCGCTGGCGGCGATCACGCGGGCGTCCTCGAGGCCGGCGCCGGAAGGGTCCACGACCCGCCCGCGGACGACCACGCCCTGGCGCGCCGTGGACGCCGCCGCTGCGGTCGGGCCCAGGGGGGCACCGGGCTCGAAGGCCACGCGATCCTCGCCGGGAGCCTCGATCGCGGCGGCTTCGGGCCGCGCCAGCTCGGCGGGATCGCCGGCTCGCGGACCGGCGGCCGGCGCGGCTGCGCCGAGGGGGCCAGCGGCCAGCCGCTCGGGATCGTCCTCCTGGACCACCAGCCAGGCGAGCGCCGAGATCAGGACCAGCAGGGCGACGACGAGCCAGGTGTGCATGGGGCGCATGAGCGATTTGCCTCCCGCGATTCCGATCCTCGGGACCCGTACGCTCCGCGCGAGCCCTAGTTGGCGCCGTCCCGAGGCGTCGATCGCCGGCCCTGCCGTGCGAGGCACGCAGTTTACACCGCATTCCTTGCGCGATCCCGCAGGCGGATGTTCCTATGGGCGGTGCTTCGACCTAGGTTGTCCCCCCCGCCGGGTCTGCCCGGGCCTCCCCCGCGCCCGCAGAGTGCCCTCCCAGACGGATGAAGGGAACATCGACGATGAACCGACGACTTCTCGCGCTCGCGCTCGCCTGCGCGCTCCCCCTTGCCGCCGCGCCGGCCTCGGCGCAGGCCCCCAAGCCCGGCAAGTACTACGAGGACTCGGCGAACCTGGGGTTCAAGGTCAAGGTCCCCGACGGGTACTCCTTCATCCCGCCCGAGCCGGACGACCCGAACCTGATCGGGAAGTACGCCGCCGGTGAGGGCAAGGACGTGCTCGCCCGGAGCTCCCAGTACAAGTGGGAGTACGCGGCGTGGCTGGTCAAGTTCGATCGGCGACCGAAGGAGGATGGCGCGAAGAAGGACGGTCCGCGCTTCATGCGCAAGTCCGCCAAGGACATCTCCGACTGGGTCGAGAAGAACGTCGGCATCCACGGCTGGAGGCAGGAATCCGAGAAGGCGACCACGATCGCGAAGGTCGAGGCCGTGGAGTACGCATTCAGCGCCCAACACGACTCGGTCGACGTCGGGCTCTACGCGATGGTCTACAAGCTCCAGCCCGACCTCGAGATCGCCATCGTCATGAACGGCCAGGGCGGGAAGAAGTGGAGCAAGTTCGAGAACGTCTACCGGCAGATGGCGCGCTCGTTCCAGCCGATCGAAGTCGAGCGGCCGGCGGCCGCCGAGGCCGGCGGCCCGGCGTCCCTGCGCGACCGCAAGCGCTCGGCGTTGCAGCGCGAGCTCGCCGGTCAGCCGGGCTGGAACCTGTACGAGACGCCGAACTACTTCATCGTCTCCAACAACACCGACAAGCAGTTCCTCGAGGAGCTGATGGAGCGCCTCGATGCGATCCGCTTGGTCTACGAGGAGACCTATCCCGCGTCGAAGGCCCAGGAGCTGCGCCAGCTCGCCAAGGAGGCGGCGGCGGCGAAGGCCAGCCAGGATCCGGAGCCGGCCCCGGCCGACGGCGAGCCCAGGACCGTGGCGGAGGCCGCCGATCCGATGGAGCGCTCGCGCTGCAGCGTCGTGCGCGTGTGCGCGAGCGCGCAGCAGTACCACAGCTACGGCGGTCCGCCGAATTCTGCCGGCTTCTTCAACTCGAACACCGAGGAGCTGGTGATCTTCGACGACAAGGCCGTCGGCGGGCGCGCGCAGACATGGAAGACCATGAACCACGAGGCCTTCCACCAGTACATCTTCAACTTCTTCGGGAACCTCGCGCCGCACTCCTGGTACAACGAGGGCAACGGCGACTTCTACTCGGGCTACGAGTACAAGAACAAGCGCTTCACGCTCAAGCCCTTCGACTGGCGCGAGCGGCTGATCCAGGGGAACATCCGCCAGGACAAGCCGGACGACCCGACGAAGAAGCGCACGATCGTCCCGCTCCAGAAGCTCGTGCGTATGACCCAGCAGCAGTACTACGAGAAAGAGACCGTAGGCGACAACTACGCCCAGGGCTGGTCCTTCATCTGGTTCCTGCGCACCGGCGCCAAGCACGCCCGCTGCTGGAACCCCGCCTGGGACTCGATCCTCGACACCTACCTGCGCGCGCTCGTGCAGACCGGCGACTTGGACAAGGCGGTCGACGAGGCCTTCGCCGGCGTCGACTGGGACGAGATCGAGAGCTGCTGGAAGAGCTACATCCTCCAGGGATAGGACCATGATGCGCACACACGCCCTCGGCTCCGCGACGTTCCTCGCCACCGCGCTCCTCCTCGCCGCGCCCGCCGCGGCGGACCGCGTCGTCACCCAGGACGGGCGCGTCTTGACCCCGAAGAAGGTCAAGCCCCAGGGCGAGGGCTACCTGCTCGTCTTCGAGAGCGGCGAGATCACGCTCTCCGACAAGAGCCAGGTCAAGGCGGTCGAGATCGAGGGGGACATGAGCGACTACGTCCCCCAGAACGAGGACGAGAAGAAGAAGCTCGAGCAGGGCTACGTCCGCTACCAGGGCAAGTGGCTGAGCAAGCCCGCCTACGAGGACGTCCTGCGCAGCGAGCACGCGAAGAGCCGCGCCCGCGCCGACGACCTGGCGGCGCACTCCAACTTCCACAACGCCTGGTCGAAGGACACGAAGCACTTCACGGTCGTGACCAACACGTCGCCCGAGCTGCTCGACTACTACGCGGAGCTGCTCGAGGCCTACTACGACGTGATGGACGCACGCTTCAAGATCAAGCTCAGCCCCTCGCTGCGCCGCACGCGAATGACGGTGAACATCTACAAGTCGCGGCGCGAGTTCCACAAGCTGAACAAGCTCGGCGCGGGCGGCGGCGTCGCCGGCTACTTCTATCCCGGCGACCAGACCCTCAACTTCTATCACGACTACCAGGAGCCGGCGATCACCGATTGGGTGGCCCTGCACGAGGGCACGCACCTGTTGACCTACCTGATCGACCCGCAGTACATCCCGCAGATCTGGCTGAACGAGGCGGTGGCCGACTACTTCGGCTCGGCCGAGATCCGGCGCGACAAGAAGGGGCGGCTCGAGATCGAGCCCGGGCGCCTGCAGACCGACCGCGTGCTGACCGTGCAGCAGGCGATCCAGGACGGCAAGGACATCGCCCTGGACGATCTCTTCACGATCAGCCGGAACGACTTCGAGGCCTTCGAGTACGCGCACGCCTGGTCGTTCGTGTACTTCCTCAACCAGTCGAGCCCGCGCTACAAGAAGGCTTTCGACCGCTTCTTCAAGGACCTCTATACCCTGAAGAAAGGGGTCGAGTACGAGATCGTCAACTACGCCGACAAGAGCGGGACCGGGAAGATCGTCCCGCCCGCCGAGATCCGCCGCGTGGTGCTCGATTCTCTCGGGAACCCGGACGTGAAGGCGCTGGACAAGGAGTGGAAGGAGTTCATCGCGGCGATCCCGATCGAGGGGCCCCAGGCGCGCTTCAAGCGCGGCTCGCGGGCGGTCTTCTTCGGCGAGATGTTCGCGGAGACGATGGAGGAGACCAAGCGCAACGCCGAGGCGGCGCGCACCGACCTCGATGCGGCGATCGAGGGCGGCGTGCGCGACGCGCGCGCCTGGTGGGCGCGCAGCAAGGTGCGCGTGGTCCAGGGGGAGATGAACGGCGCGCGCGAGGACCTGGACAAGGCGATCGAGCTGGACCCCTTGAACGCCACCTACCGCTTCGACAAGGGCATGATGCTGAGCGGGATCACGGTCATCGGGGGCGACGGCATGCCCGACCTCGACGACGACACCCTGGGCAAGGAGAAGAACCCCGAGGCGAAGGAATGGTTCGGCCTGGCGGCCGAGCTGGCCCCCGAGAACGACTTCTTCCGGCGGGTGCATGAACGCTTCCAGGCCTCCGAGTAGCCTCGCGCTCGCCCTCGCGGGGCTGGCGCTGGTCGCCGGGTGCACGGGAACGCGCACCCTGAAGCAGCCGGTGGTCGAGATCCGCACCGCCGCCGGCAGCGAGCTGGGGGTCACCACCGAGTACGGTGTCGTGTTCCTCGGCCGCACGGCGCGCTCGGGACCGGTGCACGTGGTCGCGTGGTTCGGCGACGGCCCGGGCCTGGAGGCGTCGGTGATCGAGCCGATCGGCGGCGGGCTCTACACCGCGGAGACCGACATCCGCCTGCCCGCCGCGGCGATGTCGTTCGCCGTGCCGAAGCCGGGCCAGAGGCTGATCGTCTCGGGTCGCAGGGGCGATCGCGCGTGGGAGGACACCGTCGAGGTGCGCTCGGACAGCCGGGTGCGCGGGATGTTGTTGTCGGTTCCCAGGCACCTGCGCGACGCCGAGGACCAGGTGGGCGCGGCGGTGTTCCTGCCGGAGAAGGACGGGAAGGGGCGCAAGCTGGTCGGGCTGGTGTCGGGGAGGTTGCGGCTGGTCGGGGCGGATGGGAGCACGCGGGAGTATCTGACCGCGGTGGGGCCGGAGGAGCTGTGGAGGTTGGCGACGCACGCGAGGGAGTTCCCGAACAAGCGCAGGTGGGTGTATCGGGAGGACATCCTGTGAGCGTGGGCGTGCCGGGCGGTATGGGGTTGGATTTGGATCGGTAGGCGGAGGCCTGAGGACCTACAGGGGCGCGCTTCGCGCGCTTCGGCGGCCGAGTACGGCCGTCGGATTCCGCGTCCGGTTCGGCCGCTCGAGCGCCGAACCTACCGCGGAATTCAGGTAGCGGAGCTTCGCGCCCGAATGGAGTGCCGATCGGAGGTTGTTTGGAAACCTCGCACAGGACCACCACGAACTCCGCCTCGCGCACCGTGCGATCCGTGTTACTCCTCCAGAACCGACAGTTACCCCGACCAGGCTCCCTCACCTCCTCCAGAACCCCGGCACGAACAACGCCGCCACCGCGTAGAACTCGAGCCTCCCGACGATCATGAAGAACGCGAGCAACAGCTTCGCGCCGTCGCTCAGCGCACCGTAATCCAGCGCCGGCCCCACCCGCGCGAGCCCCGGGCCGCAGTTGTTCAAGCACGCCACGACCCCGGTCACCGACGTCACCAGATCCGAGCCCATCAGCGAGATCGCGATCGATCCCGCGACCGCGGCGAGCACCCACAGGACGAAGTACCGCGTGGCCGAGGCGACGAAGCGGTCGTCGAGGGAGCGCTGGTCGACGCGCACGTTGTGGATCGCCCGCGGGCGCACGAAGCGCAGGATCCCGGCGAAGGCCGCCTTGGCGACGATCAAGAGCCTCACGACCTTGACCCCGCCGGCGGTCGATCCGGCGCAGGCGCCTACGAACATCGCGACGACGAGCAGCAGCCGGCCGGCGTCCGGCCAGCGGTCGTAGTCCGTGGTGGAGTACCCCGTGCTGGTTTGGAGCGAGACGAGATTGAACGCGGCGTCGCGCAGGGCGCGCGGGAAGCTCGTGTAGTCCGGCAGGCCGCTGGCCTCGACGCCGCGGCTGCCGCCCCAAGCCCAGAGAACCAGCGTCGTCGCCAGGGTGAACGCAACCAGCAGGCCGACGTAGAGGCGCACCTCGTTGGACTCCCAGGCCGTGCGCCAGGCGCGCTTGGGTCCGATCCGCAGGAAAGAGTCCCACAGCGCGAAGTTGATTCCCGCGGCGACCATGAAGACGATCAGGATCAGCTCGACCACCCACGAGCCGTAATAGGCGATGCTCGCGCCGCGGTTGGAGAAGCCGCCCGTGGCGAGCGTCGAGAAGGCGTGCACCGTGGCGTCGAACCAGGAGAGGCCGGCCAGCCACAGGAGCAGCAGGTGCACCGCCGTCAGGAGCACGTACACGCGCATCAGCGCCAGCGCGCTGTCGCGCACGCGCTGCAGGCTCGCCTCACGCGAGACGCCCGACACCTCGGAGCGGTACAGGCTGCGGCCACCGGTCGGGAAGATCACCACGAACACGACGACGATGCCGATGCCGCCGAGCCAGTGGCTGAGGGCGCGCCAGAACGACAGCGCCCTCGGCAGGGCGTCGATGGCTTCCGCGCTCAGGATCGTCGCGCCGGTCGTCGTGAACCCCGACGCGGACTCGAAGAACGCGTCAACGGCCGAGTCCATCGCGCCCGAGAGCAGGAAAGGCAGCGCGCCGGCCAGGCCGGCGACGAACCATGCGAGACCGGCGACCGCCAGGCCCTCGCGGCGGAAGTAGTCGAGCCGGCCCTCGGGCGTCAGGGCCGAGCCGCGGTTCGACCACACCAAGCCACCGCCCACCGCGGCGGCGATCGCGGCGCTGGCGACGCAGCTCCAGGCCTCCTTGCGCTCGCCGAAGGCGAATCCCACCGCCGCCGGCACCAGCAGCACGCCGGCCAGCAAGAGGACCAGCGAGCCCAGGAGCCAGCCGACGGCGCGCAGGTTCATCGCGCGGTCCCGGCGCGGCTCACCGGCGGCCCTCGCCCAGGCGCCCGAAGAGCTCCTCCACCTCCTCCAGCACCTCGGACAGGGCGAACACCAGCACGTGGTCGCCCTCCTCGAGCGCCGTGTCGGCGCCGGGGATCACGACCTCCCGCGGCCGCACGATGGCGCCGACCAGCGCCCCGCGCGGCAGCCCGAGCCCCTTGACGCGCAGCGTAGTGCGGCGCTCGCCCGGCCGGACCTCGAACTCGAGCACCTCGGCGCGCCCCTCGCCGATCACGGCGATCGAGGAGACGGAGCCCGAGCGCACGAAGCGCATGATGCGCGTCGCGCACAGGATGCGCGGCGAGATCGCGCGGTCGATGCCGAGCAGGTCGTAGACCTGGCGATACGAGGCCTTGTTGACCAGGGCCAGCGTGCGCTTCACGCCCAGCGAGCGCGCGAGCTGGCAGGCGACCATGTTGTCCTCGTCGTCGTCCGTCGTGGCCACGAAGACGTCCGCCTCGCCGATGCGCTCCTCGAGCAGGAGGTCGAGGTCGGTGGCGTCGCCGACGAGCACGAGCACGCCGGGCGGCGAGGCGGTTGCGAGGGCGTGCGCGCGCTCCGCGTCGAGCTCGATCACGCGCACGGAGAGGTCCTCCCGCGGGCCGAGCTTCTGGGCGATCTCGCGACCGATGCCCCCGGCGCCCATGACCACGATGCTGCGCCGGCCCGCCGGGGTGGCGCCGTGGTGGCGCTCGAAGGCGTCGAGGTCCTCGGTGCGACCGATCAGGTAGACCTGGTCGCCCTCGGCGACCTGGTCCGCGCCGCTCGGCACGAAGAAGCGCTCCTTGCGCCAGACGGCCCCCACCAGGACGCCGTCCAGCCGCGCCCCGGAGAGCGGCGCGAGCGTGATCTCGTCGCCCGCCTGCACCCGTAGCCGGCGCACCTGGACCCTTCCCTCGGCGAAGGACTCGACCTCCAGCGCGTTGCGCTCGGCGACCGTGTTGACCACGTCGCTCGCGGCCAGCTCCTCGGTCGAGAGCGCGACGTCGAAGCCGACGCTGCGCTTGTAGAAGTAGCGGAAGCCGGCCAGGCGCGAGGTGTCCTTGAGCCGCAGGATGCGCCGCTTCGCGCCGAGGTCGCGGGCGATCACGCACGAGAGCATGTTCACGTGGTCGTTGTCGGTGACCGCGACGAAGAGGTCCGCCTTCGAGGTCGAGCACTGGCTCAGGACCGAGGCCCGCGTGCCGTCGCCGACCACCACCTGCACGTCGAGCGACTCGAGCATCGTCTCGGCCCTTGCGGCGTCCTGGTCGACGACCGTGACCCGATGCTTCTCGCGCGAGAGCACCTGGGCCAGGTGCCGCCCGACCTCGCCGGCCCCCAGGATCACGATGTTCATGGAGCGGCCACGATAGGAGCGGCCGCCGGCGATTCAATGCCGCCCGCCGCCCTCCTCGCCGGCGGCCCGGCGCGGCCCGACCGCGGCCGTGCGGCGCGGCCAGGGTCCGGCGCTGGCGCGCCGCTCCTCTCCGTCGCGCCAGGCGGGCACCGCCCGCGTCACCATCTCGTAGAGCGGCTTCACGCCGCGCCGCCACAGGCGAGCGAGCGCCGTGCGCGGCGGCCTCGCCGGCTCGCCCGGCTGCGGGCCGCGGCCCGCGCGCAGGTAGCGGCGGCGGTGCTTGGCGACGTGGCGCAAGTCGTCGTGGGCTCGGCTGGCGAACGAGCGGCCGCGGCCGGCGTGGCAGCTCGCGAGCTGGAAGTCGATCAAGTGCGGGTAGCCGTCCGCGCCGACGACGACGTTCTGCTCCTTGTGCAGGTCGTTGTGGCACACGCCGCGGCGGTGCAGCTCCGCCACCAGCTCGGCCAAGCGCTCGAAGAAGTCCTCGGGCAGCAACTCGGCGCGGTGCAGCGGCTCGCCGGCGACGAAGCTGCGCACGAGCACGGCCCCGCGCGGCGCGCCGGGCTCGAGAGGCAACGCGGCCAAGTCCGCGCCGGGCTCCAGCCGCGGCACGCCAACCAAGCCCCGCAAGGCCTCCAGCGCGCGCCGCTCGCGCGCGAGCAGGAGGCGCGCGACGAGCCTCGACAAGGGCAAGCGTCCGCCGCAGGCCACGCGGCGCACGTAGGGCTCGCCCTCGCGCTCGACCAGCTCGACGCGCCCGAGCGAATCGCGCTTGAGCACGCGCATGACCTTCACCGCCTCCACGCGGGCATTCTGGGCTCCGGCGAGCGGCGCGCCAAGCGCGCGCGGCGCTCAGAACAATTGTCCCTGCCCCTCGGCCTGGCCTTCGAGCCGGTCGTAGACCAGCGTGTGTCCTTCGACCCTCGCCGCGCGGTGCAGCCGGTGCGGCTCGCTGCGCTTCTCGTCGACCAGATGCACGAGCGCGGCGCCGTGCAAGGCGACCAGGTGATCGGCGATCAACGAGCGGTGGCAGCGCTTCCACCAGGCTTCAGCGCACATCACGGCGACCCTGTCCTGCCCGGCGAGACGGAGCAGCTCGGCGATGCCCGCCGCGAACTCCTCGCCCTCCATGTGCGCGGCGTAGGCGCGGAAGCCGGCGTTGGTGAGCGAGGGGTGTCGCGGGTCGCCCGCGGCGAGCCGGCGGCGGCCGCCCAGGTCGCGGCCCAGCCACGTGTAGCGGATGCCTCGCCGCTCGAGCTCGCACTCGAGGGGCTCCCGCGCCAGATGCGGATGGCGGCGCGAGGCGGGGAAGGCGCGGACGTCGCAGACCCGCTCGATCCCGTGCGCTCGAAGGATCCGGGCCAAGTCCTCGCCCGAGCGGGTCGAGTGCCCGACGGTGTACAGGATCGGGGCCAGGGTCGAGGGCGGCCGCGCGCGCGGCGCTCAGCGGGAAGGATGGCCCTCGAGCAGGTTGACCAGGTCGTCGGCGTGCTCCTCCTCGACCGCCAGGATCTCCTCGAGCATCCGCCGCGTGGTCGGGTCGTCGTTGCCGATGTAGCGGATCATCTCGGCGTAGGAGTCGATCGCGATCCGCTCCGCGACCAGGTTCTCGCGGATCATGCCGACCAGGTCCTTGGTGGAGACGTACTCAGAGTGGCTGCGGGCGCTGAGCGTGTCCGGGTTCAGGTCCGGCTCGCCGCCGAGCTGCATGATCCGGCGCGCGATCAGGTCGGCGTGGCCCTGCTCCTCGTCGGCGTGCTCCTGGAACTCCTGGGCGACGCTGGTGGCGTGGATCCCGCTCGCCATGTAGGCGTGGTGGCGGTAGCGCAGGACGCACACCAGCTCGGTCGCGAGGGCGGCGTTGAGCATCTCGATCACCGCGCGCGGGTCGGCCTTGTAGCCGGGCGTGACCGCGCCCTTCTCGATATGCTTGCGCGCGCGTTCCCTGAGGGTCCGGACGTCGGTGAGGAATGCGGACTCCTGCGCGGTCATGTAAACCTCCCGTGGCGGTGGGTACGACTCCGCTAGGGCTTCGAGGCAGTGGCGGGGCTATTTCCCGCCGCGGCCAGCCGGCGATGCGGCGCTCCGCTGCACGGACCCGTCCATGGAGCCAGCGCCGATGAGGGCCGTCGTCGTCCCGCGAGCCGCGCAGCCGGAGCTCGAGCTCGCCGAGCGCTCGCCGCCGGGGATCACGCGCTCGCAGTGCCTGGTGAGAGTGCGCGCGGCGTCGGTCAACCCTGTCGACTGGAAGCTCTTCGGCCGGCGGACGAGGCTCTTGCTCTGGCCGCTCCTGCCGCAGATCCCCGGCTTCGACGTCTGCGGCGTGGTCGAGGCGACGGGAGCCGGGGTCGAAAGGTTTCGCCCCGGCGACTGGGTCTACGCCCTGCTCGACCGCCGGCTCGGCGGCGCGTACGCGGAGTACGCCGTCGTCGGCGAGGATGCGGCTGCGCGCAAGCCGGAAGCGCTCTCGCCGGAGGAGGCGGCGGCCGTGCCGCTGGCAGCGCTCACGGCCTTGCAGGCGCTGCGCATCCGAGCCGAACCGAGGCCGGGCGAGCGCGTGCTGGTCGTTGGCGCGAGCGGAGGCGTGGGGCATTTCGCGGTGCAGATCGCCCGGGCGATGGGAGCGGAGGTCGATGGGGTGTGCGGTACGGATCACGTGGACATGGTCCGCGGCCTGGGGGCGGCGCGCGTGATCGATTACCGCAAGGAGGATCCGCTCGCGATCGGGGAGCGGTATCGCGTCGTGTTCGATGCCGTGGGGAAGGGGCCGGCGGGCGGCTACGCGAGGCTGCTGGAACCGGGCGGGACGTACGTGACGACGCTGCCTTCTCTCGGGTCGATGGTCGAGGCGATGCGGCTCGTGGTCACCTCCCGAAGGCGCGTGCGCCACATCCTGACGAGACCCAGCGGGCGGGAGCTGGAGGAGATCGCGCGGTGGATCGACGAGGGCAGGGTCAGGCCGGTGGTCGATCGGCGCTACCCGTTGGCGCAGGCGGCGGAGGCGTGGCGATACAGCCGCGAGGGACACGCCGGTGGGAAGATCGTGATCGGCGTGGATTGATGCGCGCGGTGTTGAAGCTCGGTTGAGGGTCTGGGAGCAAGCCTACAGAGGCGCGCTGCGCGCGCTTCGGCGGCCGAGTACGGCCGCCGGATTCCGCGTCCGGTTCGGCCGCAGACGGCCGAACCTACCGCGGAATTCAGGTGGCAGAGCTTCGCGCCCGAATGGAAGAACGAGGTGGGCAGAGGATCGCCAAGACGAACGCGGAAGCAAGTGACTTGTCCGTGATCGTGCAGCAGGCAAGGAGCCTGTCACGCTCGAGCGTTTCAGATCACGATTTGACCTCCGGGCGCGAAGCTCTTCTAACTGAATTCCGGGCGCGATAAGCGGCCGTCTTCGGCCGCTTGAGCCTACTTTCCGCACTTCCCGCCGGCATTTCTCCGCTTTTCTCCCGCCCGCGTGTGGCCCCCGTAGGTGGCCGCGGAGACTCCGGCGAGCCTGAGCACCTTGCGTTGGATGGGAGAGAGCTCGGTGAGCAGCACACCCGT
>DATKBQ010000061.1:0-5114 GCA_035546375.1 Planctomycetota bacterium
GGTCGCAGATGCGCTGGGCCGAGCGCGTCCACAGCCACCTGCTCAAGGCCGACCTCGCCTCCGCGCTCATGGCGACCCTCGCCGGCCGGCGCCGAGGGCTCGTCTCGAGCAAGCACAACGACGAGCAGGTGCTCAAGCGCGCGCCGATCGGGTGGGTGCACGGCCTGGTCGGCCGGCTGCCGCGGCGCACGATCGTGCTCTCCGACCACGTCGGGCGCTTCGTGGAGCGCTACGGCCGCGTGCCGCACGCTCGCCAGCGGCGCATCTATTACGGCATCGACCCCGCGCCCTTCGAGCGCGCCGCCGCCATGGAGGCCGCCGAGCGCGCCGAGCTGCGCGCGTCGTTCGGCTTCGACCCCGGCGACGTGGTCTTCCTGTGCGTCGCGCGCTTCGCGCCGCAGAAGGCCCACGCGGTGCTCTTGAAGGCCTTCGAGCGCGCCCGGCGCGCCGCGCGCGAGGACGGGCTCGTGCTGCGGCTGCTCTTGGTCGGCGACGACCCCTTCGGCGAGGGGAGAGTGCGCGCGGAGGCCCTCGCGCACGCCCTCGACCTGGGCGACTCGGCGATCTTCGCCGGGATCCGGCGCGACGTGGAGCGGCTCTACGCGATCTCCGACGTCTTCGTGCTCGCCTCGCTCTGGGAGGGACTCGGCTTGGTCTTCCTCGAGGCCATGGCGGCCGGCCTGCCGGTGATCGCCACGCGCGTCTCCGCGGTCCCGGAGGTGGTGCTGGAGTCCGAGACCGGCCTGCTCGCGCCGCCCGGGGACGAGGCCGCGCTCGCCGCGCTGATCGTCGCCCTGGCACGCGACCCGCTCCGCCGCCGCCGCCTCGGCGAGGCCGGCCGCAAGCGCGTGCGCGAGCGCTTCGGGCTCGAGCGCATGGTCGACGAGACCTTGGCCGTGTACGAGTCGTTGGATCGGGCCTGAGTGGAGGGAGCCTGCGCCGGCGCCAGCGGGCCTTCGTCGGATCGACGCCTTCGCAACGCTACGATGGCGGATGACCCGATGCCCCGAGACGATCTTCCGACCCCGTTGCCGTTCTCGGAGCCGCCTCCCGGCTACCGCACCCAATCCGAGGACACGAGCTACTGGGCCGAGCGGCTCTGGTTCGAGCACTTGAGGACGCTCGACCCCCGCGAGACGGCGGCGCTCGTCGGTGCGGCCTGCCGCATGATGGACGAGCTGCTCCTCGCAGGACTTCGTCGCGAGCACCCGAGCGCGGACAAAGGGGAGCTCGAATGGCGCGTTGCAGCACGGAAGTACGGGCGCGAGTTCGTGGAGCGATTCACAGGCCGGACGCTGCCTCGCCCGTGACGTCGACTTCCGAACCCCTCGCCGTGGCCTTGCAGGTAGCCAGGGCGCTGGAGCGGCTGGGCATTCCCTACCTTCTGGGCGGTTCACTCGCCAGCGGGATCTACGGCGAGCCCGCGGGCGACCCTCGACGTCGACTTCGCGGTGCACATGACCCAGGACGAGGCGCGGCAGCTCGCCTTCGAGCTCGAAGGCGATTTCCACGTCGTGCCGGAATCGCTTGTGGAGGCTGCGTCGGAGCACGGCCTGGCCAACGTGGTGCACAAGCGACCCTTCCTGAAGATCGACCTGCACGTGCGTCCCCGGAGCGGGCATCACGCGGAGGAGATGCGGCGCGCGCGTCGCATCCGGGTCGGCGGCGATCCCCAGGAAGAGCTGCGCGTGGCGACCCCCGAGGACGTCGTGCTGAGTAAGCTCCGCTGGTATCGCCTCGGGGGCGAGATCTCCGATCGCCAGTGGCGCGACGTGAGCGGCGTGCTCAAGCGCCAAGCCGGAAAGCTCGACCTCGCCTACCTCGAGCGCTGGGCGGGCGAGCTCGGCATCGCCGATCGCATGGCCCGGGCGCTCCGGGAGAGCCGGGCGAGCTGACGGTCGGACGCCGGAGCGCGCTCCGACGACCTGCGGCGCGGGGAGGGTTCGTTCAGGCACCGGCGCGGCTGGGACGATACATTTCCCTCGTCCCTGGCGATGCACGCGACCGAGCACTCCCTGCCCGCGACGCCCGAGGCCGGCAACGGGCCGGCCGAGGCCGTCTGGCGCGGCCCCGACCGGCGCCGGCGCCCGACGCCGCGCCTCTCGCGCTACACCTTCTTCGGCGGCCGGCGCCGCGGCGGGCGCCGAAGCACCGAGAACCTCGGCACGTTCGTCGACCAGTACAGCCCGAGGCTCTTCGGCCTGTTGATCTGGATCGCGCTCATGAATGCCGGGGACAGCTTCTTCACGCTGGTGCATCTCCAAGCCGGCGGGATCGAGCTGAACCCCGTCGCCGACTGGCTGCTCGCCACGGGCCGCTTCGGCTTCGTCCTCTACAAGTCGATCCTGATCACGCTGCCCCTGGTGGTGCTCTGCCTGCACAAGAACTTCCCCCTGGCGCGCGTGGGCCTGTGGGCGGCGGCGGGCACCTACACGCTGCTCCTGGGCTACCACCTCTCGCTCTTCTGAGGCGCGGGGCGGCGCGGATGGGAGCCAGGACGCCGCGCCGCCGGCGCATCGCAGCCGCGACCGCCGCCGCCCTATCGGCCCTGGCCGCCGTCGAGATCCTGTTGCGCCTGGCCGAGCCGTTCCCCTTCGAGCCTCCGCTCTATCCCGGCGACCGCGTCGCAATCGAGCGCGCGGGCGAGCTGACCGTCCTCGATCCCGACGTCGGCGGGCGCTTCGCGCCGCTGGCCCAGGTGGAGGACCGCCGGCCGGACTTTCGCGTCGTCTACCGCTGCGGCGAGGAGGGATTCCGCGCTTCGCTCGAGCCGCGCGCCGGGGACGAGGAGCGCCGCGTGGTCTTCGTCGGCGACTCGTTCACCTTCGGCGTGGGCGTCGAAGCCGGCGAGACGTTCGTGGAGCGGATCGCCGAGCTCCATCCCGGCACGCGCGTCTTCAACTACGGCATGGCCGGTTACGGCGTCGACCAGATGTGGCGCGCGCTCGCGCGCTTCGGCCTGCCCCGGCGGCCCGACGTGGTGGTCGCGCTCTTCGTCGCCGACGACCTGAGCCGCAGCATGACGAGCTACCGCTACCGGCAGGGCTGGATGGCCAAGCCGACGTTCACGCTCACCGGCGGCCGGCTGGTCGCGCGGGACGAGCGCAACGGGCCGCCGCAGCTCTGGCGCTGGCTCGAGCAGAGGCTGTGGATCCTCGAGCTCGGCCGCCGCGCGAGCGCCAAGTTCGGCCTCGAGCGCGGCTTCGGGGATCGCTTCGAGCTGAACGTGGCCCTCCTCGACGCCATGCGCGCCGACTGCGAGGGGATCGGTGCCCGCCTGGTCGCCGTCCACCTGCCCCAGCGCGGAGCGTGGAAGCCGCTGCCCGCCTTCGCGCGCGCGCTCGAGGAGCGCGGGATCCCGGTCCTCGACCTCGGGAGGCTGTCGCCGGAGGATCCCGGCGAGTTGTTCTTCCCGCGCGACCCGCACATCGACGCCGGCGGCCACCGCTTCGTCGCCGAGGCCCTCTCGCACTTCCTCGTCGAGCACGGTCTCCTGCAAGAGCCCAGGCGCTAGCGCGGTGCCAAGCCGGGGCCGGCCCTGACTGGCCGGCGGCGGAACGGTCGGTGCCTCTGGACGGGCGCGCGCGAGGGGATGCCGGGCACGAGGGGAGCGCCTGCGCAGCGGGACCCCCGAGCGGCTGCCGGAGTGGAACGTCGCGCGAGAGTCGGATCCGGCCCAAGCTCGCGCGGGAAGGGTCGGCCCGCCGAGGGGTGGCTCAGCGGTGCCTGCGAGTGCGCCCTACGCGAGCGCCGTGATCAACGTTTGGGCGGGTTTCGCTTCAGTGGGGTTTGCCACGCGAGCGTGATGGCGACTTGAGAAGACACGGATCCCTCGCTCACGATCCAGGGCTGGCCGTTCATGAGCAGCGAGTAAGAACGCTCGCAGACGTGGCGGCCGTCCACGATCCTGCAGGTCCACTCGTCGGGTTCGGGCGACGCGAGCGAGAAGTTCCCGCCCTTCAGTTCGGGGAGGCGCTCCTCCACTTGCTGGCGCAACCTCACCTCGTTCTCGATGCAGTGTCCCTCCACGATCTTGAAGTGCAGGTTGCCCCACGACTTCTGGACGTCGATGGGGAAGTGCTCGACCATCTGGGCCACCAGCGCGTTCTCCACGCGAATCTTCTCGGGATCCGGCAGGCCGAAGAAGGGCGAGTGGCGAGGGAACTCGATGGACAGGGACAGCGTTCCTTTGGCGGTCATCTCTCACCTCCAGGGAAGAAGCGCCCGATCCCGGCGGTATGCCGGGGTGCGGGCTAGGGGCGCTTCGTGACGCCCAGCCTATCCCCGCAGCCCCGGAACGGCTACCGGAGCCTCAGGTCAGGTGCGCCATCCAAGGCCCCATGCCCTGGCCGAGCAGGAAGGTGCGAAGGTTCTCGCGGTCCCGTCCGAGTTTCGCACACGCGCCGAGGAGGACGCCGAAGTCGACCGGGTACCAGTTGCGGCGCGACCCGTCGCGGAAGCCGGCGACGTCGAGCGGCTCGATCGCCTCGGCGACGCTGCGCTCGAAGCCGGCGAGCTCCTCCGGCTCCTGCGCCTCGCGCGCCGCGAGCCGCGCGGCCTCGGCGGCGCACTTGGCGAAGGCGGCCTCGTAGCGAGGATCGCGGCAGGCGAGGAAGCCCTTCGCGCGTTCGCCTTCCCCCAGGCGGTGGCAGATCTCGCTGAAGCTGACCGAGGCCAGGTAGCAGCGCGCCAAGCCCGCGAAGGCCGGGAAGGCGCGGAAGGCGCGGTAGCAGGCGCCCACCAGCCTCGCGGCCGCGTCCGCTTCCTGCAGCGTCGCGCGCGCGTGCCCCGCCATGCGCTGCGCGAAGTCCGGCGCGCTCCGGCGCTCCTGGAGGGCTCGCGCGATGCGCTCGACGCCGAGCAAGGTCAGCGGCAGCCCGGTCGAGAAGAGCGGATCGACGATCGCGGCCGCGGAGGGGAGCATCGCCCAGCCCGGACCAGCCGCCGCCGAGGTCCGGAACGCCAGGCGCGGCAGGTGTCGCCACGGCTGGACGGCGACGGCGTGTGCGAACTGCTCGCGGATCGACGGCAGCCGCTTCAGCAGCCGATCCCAGGCCGGCGCGCCGTCGGCCAAGCGCAGGTCCGCGGCGAGCCCGTCCTCCAGGGCGGCGCCG
>DATKBQ010000062.1:0-3807 GCA_035546375.1 Planctomycetota bacterium
AGGGGAAGAGCGGAGGGGAAGAAGGAGCGAGGGAGGGGGGAGCGGTCGAGCCGAGGGCGCTGACCGCTGCCCCCCGCACCTTCCAGCAGGGGTCTGGCGACCCGGATGCGGCGCTCGCGGCGAGACCCGCAGCCTTGCGGCACCGGCTCGGTCGATTTCGCCGGGTTCACCGCGAACGGAGCGGCCGGGCTGGTGAAGATGGGGGACGGCGGTCCCGCATCGGCGGGCACTCCGCCGCTCCCCATGAAGGCCATCGTCGTCGGCTGCGGGATCTCCGGCCTCTCGTCCGCCTTGCGGCTGGTGGAGTCCGGCGCGTCGGTCGCCATCTGGGCCCGCGAGCTGCCGCCGCACACCACGTCGAACGTCGCGGGCGCGATCTGGTACCCCTACCGCTCGGGGCCGGCCGAGCGCGTCGCGCGCTGGGCGCGCGAGACCTACGTCGAGCTGCGCCGCCTGGCGGAGGATCCCGCCAGCGGGGTGATCCTGCGCGAGGGGGTCGAGCTGTTCCCCGAGCGCGCCGAGCCCGCCGGCTGGCGCGAGGACCTCGAGGGCCTGCGCCGGGCCGGTGAAGCGGACCTGCCGCCGGGCTTCCGCGACGGCTGGGTCTTCCGAGCCCCGATCGTGGAGATGGACGTATACCTCGAGCGCTTGATGCGCCGCTTCGCCTCGGCGGGCGGCACGGTCGAGCCGCGCGAGGTGGCGCATCTCGACCAGGCGTTCGTGCAGGCCGACCTGGTCGTGAACTGTGCCGGCCTCGGCGCGCGCGAGCTGGCAGGGGATCGGCTGATGATCCCCGTGCGCGGCCAGCTCGTGCGCACCGAGCGCCTGGGGATCGAGCGCTTCCTGCTCGACGACTCGAACGCCGAGTCGATCTCGTACGTGCTGCCGCGCGTGGCCGACTGCATCCTCGGCTCGACGGTCGAGCCCGGTCGCGAGGATCGCGAGCCCGACCCGCAGACGACCGAGGCGATCCTCGCGCGCTGCGCCGACCTGGAGCCCAGGCTGCGCCGGGCGCGCGTCCTCGGCGTCGCCGTCGGGCTCAGGCCGGGCCGGCCGGAGGTCAGGCTGGAGGCGGAGGAACCGCGCCCGGGCCAGCTCCTGGTGCACAACTACGGTCACGGCGGCGCGGGCGTCACCCTCTCGTGGGGCTGTGCGAACGAGGTGCTCGAGCTGGCCACCGGCAGAGCGAGCGCGGCCAAGCGGCTCGGAGCCGGCTGATCGCCGCAGCCATCTGGCGCCTCCCGGGTGCTACCGAGGATCCATCGGATCCGCACGGCGGCCCGCGGCCGCGATCAGACCATCCGGCGGCGGAAGCGGAGCGCGCTGAGCCCGAGCAGGAGGACGGCGAAACCCGCCATGGCCGCCGCCTGCGGCCAGAGGTCGGCGAACAGCGCGCCGCGCAGGATGATCCCGCGCAGGGCCTCGATGAAGTAGCGCACCGGGATCAGGAAGGTCAGCGGATAGATCGGCTCCGGGATCGTCTCCAACGGGAAGACGAACCCCGAGAGCAGGATCGAGGGCAGGAACAGGAAGAACGCGAGCTGGATCGCCTCGGCCTGGTTGCGGGCATAGGAGGAGACGATCAGCCCGAGCGAGAGCGAGGTCAGGAGGAACAGCGCGGAGAGCACGGCCAGCAGCGAGAGGCTGCCCGCGATCGGGACGCCGAAGACCCACACCATCAGGGCCAGCACCAGGGCGGTCTCGATGGCGCCGATCAGCGCGTAGGGCGCGAGCTTGCCGAGGAGCAGGCTCCAGGCGCCCACCGGCGTGACCATCATCTGCTCGAAGGTCCCGCTCTCGCGCTCGCGCACGATCGAGAACGAGGTCAAGAGCACGGTCACGATCTGCAGGATGATCCCGACCAGCCCCGGCACGAAGAAGCTGGCGCTGCGAAGCGCGGGGTTGAACAAGAGCCGCGAGCGCAGGTCGACCTGCGCCAGCGGCACCTCCGGCGGCACCCGCGCCAGGTCGCGGCGGTCCCAGGGGTGGGCGCGGACCTCCTGGGAGAAGCGCAGGGCGATCTCGCGCGAGACGTTCGCCGCCGCGCTGGCGGTGGCGGAGTAGGACCCGTCGATGATCACCAGCGCCTCGGCGCGCTCCCCGCTGCGCACCCCGCGGCCGAAGCCTCGGGGAACGTACAAGCCGACCTGGCTCCTGCCCGCGACGAGGTCCTGCTCGAGCTCCTGGAGCGAGGCCAACCGCCTGCGCACGTCGAAGGTGCGCGTGTTCGCGACCCGCGAGACCAGCTCGCGCGACTCCTGGGTCTGGTCCAGGTCCACGTACGCCGACGGGATGTCGGTGACGTCGACCCGGATCGCATAGCCGAAGAGCACGAGCTGGAAGACCGGGATCATGAACACGAAGCGCGTCGAGGGATCGCGCAGGACGTGCAGGAACTCCTTGTAGGCGACCGCGCCGAGCGCGGCCGGGCCGCGCGACCCACGCGCCGCTCTCGCTCCCCGGTTCGTCACGACCAGGCCCGCTCGCGTTCCGCTTCGCGGCGCGTCAGCGTCACGAAGACGTCCTCCAGGCTCGGCCGCACCGCGCGAAAGCTCCAGTCGCGCTCGCCCAGGCGGCGCAGGACATCGCCCGCCTCGCTCTCGCTCCAATCGGAACCCACGCGCAGGTGCAAGGTCTCGCCGAAGATCGTCGCGTCGGCCACGGAGGGGAGCGCGCGGATCTCCGCCAGCGCGCGGGTCGGGGAGGAACAGTGGAGCTCCAGCCAGCGCTCGCCCTGCGGTGTGATGTCGTCGCGCTCCTTGAGCGCCGTCGGCGTGCCCAGCGCGATCAGGCGCGCCATGTAGATGTAGCCGACGTGGGTGCAGCGCTCGGCCTCGTCCATGTAGTGGGTGGTGACGAAGATCGTGATGCCCTCGCCCGACAGCCGGAAGAGCTGGTCCCACAGGTCTCGCCGTGCGACCGGGTCGATGCCGGCGGTCGGCTCGTCGAGGAAGACGACGCGCGGCTCGTGCACGAGTGCCACGCCGAGCGCGAGGCGCTGCCTCCAGCCGCCCGAGAGTACGCCGGCGCGCCGGTCGAGGTAGGGTCCCAGGCCCAGGAGCTCGCTCACCGCCTCGATGCGCTCCTTGCGCCGCGGCGCCGGCATCGAGTAGACGCGCGCGAAGAAGCGCAGGTTCTCGAGCGCGGTGAGGTCGGAGTACAGGCTGAAGCGCTGCGACATGTAGCCGAGCCGGCGGCGGATCTCGATGGGGTGCCGGGCGACGTCGAGGCCGTCCAGGACGATCCTGCCTCCGCTCGGGGCGACCAGCCCGCAGATCATCCGCACGACGGTCGACTTGCCCGAGCCGTTGGGGCCCAGGAAGCCGAAGATCGCGCCGCGGCTGACCGTCAGGGAGAGGTCCTCCACCGCGGTCACCGCTCCGAAGCGCTTGGTCAGGTGGTCGACCTCGATCGCCGGGGCGCTCTCCGGCGCGCCCTTTCCGGGAAACGCGTTCACCGGCGAGGGTGCCCGAAGTCGACCAGCACGTTCGCGCCCGGACGCAGGCCGATTTCCGGCGCCGGCTCGATCTCGAGGTCGACGCGGTAGAGGAGCAGCATCCGGTCCTCGGGGGTCTGCACGTTGCCCGCGGAGAGCTCGGCCTCGTCCCAGATGCGCTCCACGCGCGCCTCCACCGGCCGGTCGGGATGCGCATCGACGGCCACCGGCAGACGGTCGCCCACCTGGAGCGAGCCGATCACCCGCTGCGGCGCGTAGGTGCGCACGCGCAGCGGTCCGGCCCTCGCGATGGCGATGAGTGGCGCGCCCTGCGCCACGAGCTCGCCCGGCTCGTAGTCCACGATCTCGAC
>DATKBQ010000063.1:0-6491 GCA_035546375.1 Planctomycetota bacterium
GGCGCGGAGAGCCCCGCGCCCGCCGCCGGCGTCCGGCCCGACGGCACCGCCCTCTTCGCCTGGGCCCAACGCGGCGCCGTCTTCCTCCAGCCGTTCGAGCCGGGACCGCACACCGGCCGCGTGGAGCCCTTGGATCTGGAGGACCCGCCCGCGACCGGCAAGCCGCTGCTCGGGAGCGGGCCCCAGGGCAACCTCTGCGTCTGGAGCGAGCTGGCCGGCCCCGACAGCCCCCAGGTGCGCTTCCACCTCCTGCCCGCGCGCGGTCCCTCGATCGGTGGCTCGGCGGGGACCGGCAAGCCGATCCAGGTCGTCGCCGCCCCCTCGGGGTCGCCCCACGAGGGCGAGTGGTGGATCGTGGTCGACCGCGGCACGGACCTGGCGCTGCGCAGGCTCTCACGCCGGGGCAAGCCGGCGGGAGAGGACGTCCATCTCCTGGATGCGCCGTGGGGCAACGCGGTGCTCGCCGCTTGGTCGGAGGGCCTCGCGCTCCTCGTGCAGGGCGATGCGCGCTTCCAGCGCGAGACCTACATCGGCGGTCCGCCCGAGCTGCGCTTCCTCGATCACGACGGAGGACCGTCGGCGCGCGCGCCGCTCCCGGTGCTCGCACCGGACAGCCTTCGCGCGAGCGGCGCCCGCGTCGCCGGCGCGGGCGACGTGCTCGTCGTCGCCTGGAGCGAGCTGCGGGGATCCGACGTCGACGTGTACTGGCGCGTGCTCGAGCGCACCGCCGAGGGTTTCGGCGAGGAGCGTCGGCTCAACACCGACGAGGTCAGCGGGATGCAGAGGCTCGCCGACGTCGCAGGCGCGGGCGGCGCGACGGGGCTCGTCGCGTGGCCCGACGGGCGCGACGGCGACTCGCGCCTCTACGCGCGCCTCGTCTCGGCGAAGGGCGGCTTCCTCACGCCGGAGATGCCGCTGCCCGCGAAGGCGGGTGCCGCCCCCGGTTCCGCGCCCGCGTCGGACCGGATGGAAGCAGCCTTCGCGAGCGCGGCGATGGCCGAGGACGGCTCGTTCGCGCTTGTCTGGCTCGAGGGTTCGGACGCTTGGACGCTGCGCATGCAGATCTTCGAGCCTGACGGCAAGGCGCGCGGCCCCGCATTCGACGCCGATCCGCTCGCCCGCGCGTCGCCGCACGCCGGGCTCGACGTCGAGGCGCTGCCCGAGGGGCGGGGGTGGGCCCTCGTGTGGTCGCGTGCGGACGGCGGCCTCGCGGCTCGCCAAGTCTCGCCGGATGGCGAGCCGGGCGAGCTGCGCCAGGTCGCGCCGCCGGGCTCGCTCGGCAACGTAGACCTCGCGGTGCTCGACGACGGACGGCTGATCGCCGCCTGGGACGTGCGCGCCGGCGAGACCCATCGGCTGCGGGCGCGGTTCCTGGACGCCTCGCTCGAGCCCGCCTCCGAGGAGCTCTCGTTCGAGACCATGTGGCGCGGCTCGGATTGGGATCCGAGCGTGGCTCCCGCCGCGAAGGGCGGCTTCGCCATGGCCTGGTGCGCCGGCGAGGACGCTTCCCGCGACGTGTACGCGCGGCTCTTCGATCGCGACGGCCGGCCGGCGGGGCGGCCCCACGCGATCACCGCTCGCCTGCACGAGCAGGACTTCCCGAGCTTGGTCCGCCTGTCGGACGGCTCGTGGCTGGTCGCCTGGGAGGACGACATCTCCTACCTCGACCACACCTACGTGCGCCGCTTGACGGGGGGCCAGCGGGCGCTCGGCCCGATCCGGCTGATCGAGCGCCGGGAGGAGGTCTATCACGAGAACTACCAGGTCCCGCGCCTGGCCCCCGTCGAGGGTGGAGTGCTCGCCGCCTGGAGCGATTGCCGCAGGGGACAGGGGTTCGACGTCTTCGTGAAGGTGCTCGGGCCGCTCTTCGACCAAGCGCAACGCTGAGGGACCGCTCCGCGGAGGTGCGGGCCGTCTCCGCCCGCGTGCGCGCCCCGTCCCAGCCGCGCGACTACCGCGGAAGTTTCGACGAACCTGGCGCCGGGGTGCCACGTCCAATCCCGCGGATCCCGGCTGGTGACGCTGGACCGGCAGGGCCAGTCAGGTCGCGTCCTCAGGACAGATCGGGACCCACAGGCAACATCGGTCGGGCGTCGCCCGGCCGATGTTGTTTTCTAGGGGACGAGCCAAGCCGCGCGCCGAGCCGTCGAGGGGCCGCGCGACGCGGCGGGCTCGAAATCGCCCCCCGGCTCCGGTATCCAGGTTCCTCCCAGGACCGGTGCATGGACCCCCGCCCGAACCCGGCCGTTCTATCCGGGCCAACCCGTGAAGAAGACGGCCGCTCGGCGACCAAGATCGTCGCCACCATCGGCCCGGCGTCGGAGTCCCGGCTGGAGGCCCTGATCGAGGCCGGGGTCTCGGTCGCGCGGCTCAACTTCAGCCACGGCGAGGAAGCCGACCACCGCCGTCGCGTGCCCGCGATCCGCGAAGCCGCCCGCTCGCGGGGCGTCGCCGTGGGGATCCTGGCGGACATCCAGGGGCCTAAGCTGCGGCTGGGGCGGCTCGCGGGCGGCGAGCTGGCGCTCGAGGCCGGCCAGGAGGTGCGCCTGATCGAGGGCGACCAGGCCCAGGTCCCGGGCGAGATCGCGTTCCACTTCCCGGGGTTCCTCGAGAGCGTCGAGCCCGGCCACCGGCTCTTCCTGGCCGACGCCGCGATCGAGCTGGTGGTCGCGCGGATCGAGGCCGGCGCCGTCGTCGCGCGCGTCCGCCGCGGCGGGCGGATCGGCGACCGCCAGGGCGTGCACCTGCCCGACTCCAGCTTCGGCTTCGTGCTGCCCACCGAGCAGGACCGCTCCCACATCGCGTTGGCCCAGGAGCTCGAGATCGACATGCTCGGGATCTCCTTCGTCTCGCGCGCCGAGGAGGTCGAGCACATCCGCGAGCTGGCGCCGGGCATGATCATGGTCGCCAAGATCGAGCGCCGCGCGGCCCTCGAGAACTTGCGCAGCATCCTGGAGGTCTCCGACGGCGTGATGATCGCGCGCGGCGACCTGGGCGTGGAGGTCCAGCTCGAGCAGCTCCCGCTGGTGCAGAAGTCGATCATCCAGGAGGCCCTGAGGTCCGGGCGGTTCGTGATCACCGCCACGGAGATGCTCGAGTCGATGGTGCGCGCCTCGCGCCCGACGCGCGCCGAGGTGGCCGACGTGGCCAACGCGGTGCTCGACGGCACCGACGCGGTGATGCTCTCGGCCGAGACCGCGATCGGCGCCTATCCGGTCGAGGCGGTCGCGGCCATGTCGCGCATCTCCCGCGCGGTCGAGACCTCCCAGCGCTACCTCGAGCTGCCGCGGGTCTCCTTCCGCGAGAGCGAGCCGACCTTCTCGAACGCCACCGCCCTGGCCGCCGCGCAGGCCGCCGAGGCGCTCGACATCCGCCGCATCATCTGCTTCACCGAGAGCGGGAACACCGTGCGGCTGCTCTCGCGCTACCGGCCCGACGCCGAGATCATCGCCCTGACTCCCTCGCAGCGCACGCTGCACGCGATGACCATCCTGAGCCGCGTGCGGCCGCTCTTGTGCGAGCGCGCCACCAGCCTGGAGGAGATGCTGCACGCGGCCCAGACGATGCTGCTCGAGCGCGGCCTCGCGCTGCAGGGCGAGGAGGTGATCTTCGTCGCCGGCGTGCCGCCCGGCGTGTCGCGCTCGACGAACGTGATGAAGCTGCACCGGATCGGCGAGCTCACGCGCCTCCATTGACGCGCTACCCCTCCCGCCCGCGCGGGAGTAGGCTGTCGCGGCGATGCGCGTCCTCTCGCTCGTCAACCAGAAGGGCGGCTGCGGCAAGACCACCGTGGCCATCCACCTGGCGGGCGCGCTGGCGGCCGGCGGGGCGCGCGTCCTGGTGGTCGACCTCGATCCGCAGGCCCATGCGACGCTCGGGCTGGGCTGCGACGCCTCGGCCGGCCTGGGTGTGAACGACGTGCTGCTCCACGGCGTCTCGGCGCGCCGCGCCGCGCGTGCCGCGCCGGGCGGCCTGGAGCTCCTCGCCGGCAGCCCCGGATTGGTCGAGTTCGAGCGCGCCTGCGAGCGGGTGGCGCAGCCCGAGACGGCGCTGCGCACGGCGCTGGGCGAGCTGGCGGGCGACTTCGACTTCGCGCTGCTCGACTGTCCGGCGCGCGCGGACGGCATCTTGACCGAGAACGCGCTCTGCGCGTCGACCTTTGCCATCCTGGTGGTCGAGACCGGCGCCTTCGCCCTGCAGGGAGCGCTGCGGGCGCGCGAGATCCTGCGCGGGGTGGCGGCCGTCAAGGGAGCGCGCTTCGACCTGCGCGTGCTCGCGACGATGTTCGACCGGCGGACTCGATTCGCACGCGAGATGCTGCTCGCCCTGCACGCGCGCTTCGCGCGGGAGATGTTCGACACCGCGATCCGCACGAGCGTGCGGCTGCGCGAGGCGGCCGCCGTCGGGGTGCCGCTCACGGTCCTCGACCCGCGCTCGCGCGCCGCCTCGGACTTCTCGGCGCTGGCCCGCGAGGTCCTCGCCCTGGAGCCCTTGCAGGGCCGCGACCTGCGTCCGCGCGCTCCGCTCCTCGTCCCGGCGGTGGGAAGCCCGGCGCAGGCCCCCGCGGGTGCTGCGCAGGCCGACTAGGGAGCTCCCCCAGCGCGCCCGGTGGGCTCGGGCGCGCTCCCGGCACCGGGACTGGTGCCAAGGGCCAGGATTTCGTACACCATGGGGGCGGAGATTCTCGCGCGCCTTCCCCGGGAGCCCCCCGCACTCCGAGCCGAGGCAAGACGATGGACGCTCTAGCGTTGCTTTGCACGCTGTACGGCGACGGTCCTGCGACGCTCGAGCGCTTGCGCGAGGCCGGTTGCGCTTCCCTCGAAGGCCTCGAGGAGCTCGAGCCCGAAGAGCTGGCGCGGATCCTGGGCTTGGCGCCGGCCGCCGCGGAGCGCTTCCTGCGCGAGTCGCGCTTGCTCTTCGAGCGCATCGGCGGCGGCGTGCTCGAGGACGAGGAGCCGCAGAACGGCGAGCACTCGGGCGGCGCGCCCGCGCCGGACGGCTCGGTCCGGAGCCCCGCCCCGAGCCCCACCCCGAGCCCCACCCCGAGCAACGGCAGGAGAGGGCGGCGTGGCGCCGGCGCGGCACCCTCCCGCGCGGGGTCTGCGCTGCGTCCCGACGCGATCGACGGCCTGGACGAGGAGCTGTGCGCGCGGCTGCGCCAGCACGGCATCGACAGCCTCGAGTCGCTGGCGCGCGCGCAGTCCCTCGAGCTCAGCCAGGACCTCGAGCTGGGGCTCACCCGCGTCATGCGCTGGCAGTTCCTGGCGCGCCGGCGCCTCCAGGAGGTGCAGAGCGCGAAGGTTCTTGTTCCCACGCCGCGGCAGGCGCCGACCTCCGAAGCGGCCGCCGCGAGCCTCGCGCCGGCGGGCAGACCTGCAGCAGCGATCCCTTCGACGATCCCCCCGGCGATCCCCCCCGCGATCCTCGGAGCGCTGCGCGGCGCGCCCGAGCTGATCCGCATGCCCGCCCGGCGCGCGACGCCGCCCCGCGAGGCGGGGGAGGCGGGCGGGGCGCGAGGGGTGAAGTTCTCGCACTCCGACCGGCCGCCCCCCGATCGGCCCGCCGACCTCTCGCGCGAGCTGGCCGACCGCGCTCGCCGAGCCGGCGCGCCGCCGACCGCCCGCGCCGAGCTGGGCAGCGCTGGACCGCTCGTCCTCTGACCCTGGACGCGGCTCGCCCGGCCCTAGCGCGCCGCGAAGAGTCGGTGACCTGCGTGCGGCGCCGCGGTAGCGTCGACGGCGCTCCGCGCCGTGCCATGCTCACGCACTTCGTCCTGCCGCATCTCCTGCTCGCGATCCTCGCCGCCCCGCTCCCCGCGCAGTCGCGCGAGGCCAGGGACGCGCTCGCCCCCGACGGCCACCGCGGCCTCGGCGCCAGCACGCCGCTGAAGGAGATCCTGCCGCTGTTCCGCGCGCGCCACGGTCGCGACGCGGAGTTCCTCGAGGGGCTGGCCCGCCTGAGCGGCGACGTGCGCCTGCAGCTCGCCGGAGAGAAGGAGCGCTGCCGCGCGCTCGGGGCCTTCGACCTGGTGGGACCGCGGCCCGAATCGAGCCTCGCGGAGCTTCACGAGGCCTTCCGTCGCGCCGAGCGCGATCCGATGGATGTCCTCGGCTCCGGCGGCGCGGCGGCGCGGGCCTTCGCGCTGCTCCTCGCCGACACGCGGTTCCGCGTGCGCATGCAGATCGTTGCCGGCTGGGAGCTCGACGCGCGCGAATTGGTCGCGTCGCTGGCGGTGCTGCGTGCGGTGACCGACGGCTTCGTGCAGCTCGATCTCGAGGAGACGCGCAACGTCTGCGCGCGTGCCGACCTCGCGGCGAGCCGGCTGCGCGCGCTGCGCAGCGATCTGCAAGCCCTGCGCACCGACGGGAGCGTCGATGCCCAGCTCGCCGAGCTGGAGGCGGGCGCGGCCGCGAGGGTGGCCATCGCGCGCATGCCGGACAGCCGAGTGCGGTGGGAGGCCGGGGAGCGCTCGCGCGAGCAAGCGCAGGCAC
>DATKBQ010000064.1:0-8086 GCA_035546375.1 Planctomycetota bacterium
GTTCTACTTTCTCCGCCGGCCTCCGGCCGCGCGAGAAAGTAGAACTTTGACTACGACTCAGAAGTTGCCCAGTTGCCCGGACTCCGCAGGAGCGGCTCAGAAGGGCGGGAGCTGGACGGCCTTGCCCTCGCCGAGCCAGAACTCGCCGACGGCGGTCAGGACGCTCACGAAGCGCTCGTAGCGCATGGGCTTGGTGACGTAGCAGTTGGCGTGGAGGTCGTAGGAGTTCATCACGTCCTCCTCCGCGGCCGAGCTGGTCAGGATCGTCACCGGGATGCGCCGCAGCTCGGGATCCTGCTTCACGCGCGCCAGGACCTCGCGGCCGCTGAGCTTGGGCAGGTTCAGGTCCAGGAGCACGAGGTCGGGACGCGGCGCATCCTCGTAGTCGCCGCGGCGCTGGAGGTAGTCCAGCGCTTGCTGGCCGTCGGCGGCGACGTGGGACTCCGTCCGAATTGGCAGCTCGGTCAGCGCCTCGATGATCAGCCTGACGTCGCCAGGGTTGTCCTCGACGATCAGGATGTGATGGATCCGCTCGTGCATGCCGGTCACCGGACCAGCCCTCGCGGGTCGAGGGAGGTCAGCTTGGATGCGGGTTCCGCGAGATCGCATTTTCTCGGGGGAACCCCTAGGCAGGAGATGCAGCCGGGGGAGCTTCGACTTTCCCAGGGCGGCGCCCGGACCGTACGCGGCTCCGCTCCGCCCCAGTCCGAGCCATCCAGGGCCGCCTCGAGGACCTGCGAGGCCCCCAGGGCCTCCGCCACGAAACGTCGGAACTCCTTGCCGGCCGCCAGGTCCTCGTCCATGGCCGCCAGATCGCGCAGGGCGTTCTCGATCATCCCCACCTCGTGCTCGGGATCGATGTCGGGATGGCTCGCCGGCGCGCGCCAGCCGGCGTCCTTCGCAGCCGCGACCAGGTCCCAGCGGTGGTCGATGTGGGTCATCAGGCCCTTGATGCCGTCCGGCCGGACATGGCTGGGAAGCTCGCGCGGGACGCTCGCGAGCTCGAGCTCGCTCGGGGTCTCGAAGGCGGACACGGCACGGTAGAGGCCCGTGTAGCGGGGGCTGCACCCGCTCGAGCGCAGGCCCTCGACGGCGGCCTCCCGCTCGGTGCCCTCCAGTGCGACCCGCGATCGCCGCCGCCGCGGGGCCGCGGGGCCTGCCGTGGTGGCAGTGCACGTAGACGGGCCCGTCGGAGCACCTGCGGCGCTGATGATCTGGAGCGCCTGGACGCGGTCGATGCCGTCGTAATCGGCACGTGCACGTAGCTCAGGCCGTAGCGGGCGGCCGCTCGCTTCGCTCCGGGCTCCGAGGGCCGGGTGGACTGGCCACGCTCTCGAGGCGGGTCACGCCGTCGTATCGCCGCCGGGCTTCGCGCATCCGCCGGTGGCCCATTACCGCGCGCCGGCCGAGAAGCCCGCCTCGACCGGCGGCCCTTCCTTCACGTGGCGGTCGAGCCAGTCGATCATCTCGGCCATCGCGTGAAGCACGGACTCGCGCGCGGCGTAGCCGTGGTTCTCGGCCGGGAGCTGGACCAGCCGCGCCGTGCCCCCGTGGCCCTGGATCGCCTGGTAGAGCCGCTCCGACTGCATCGGGTAGGTCCCCGGGTTCGAGTCCATCGCGCCGTGGATCATGAGCAGGGGCTCGTCGATCGTATGGGCGTGGAAGAAGGGCGAGAGGCGCGCATAGACCTGGGGCGCCTCCCACAGCGTGCGCCGCTCCGACTGGAACCCGAACGGAGTCAGCGTGCGGTTGTACGCGCCGCTGCGCGCGATGCCCGCCTTGAACAGGTCGCAGTGCGCGAGCAGGTTCGCGGTCATGAAGGCGCCGTAGCTGTGGCCGCCGACGGCGGCGCGCTCGGGATCGGCGACGCCCAGCGCGGCCGCGTGGTCGATCGCCGCCTTCGCCGAGGCGACGATCTGCTCGATGAAGGTGTCGTTCATCGTCTCGGGGTCGCCGACCACCGGCATCGACGCGCCGTCGAGGACGGCGTAGCCCTGGGTCAGGAAGAGGAGGTGCGACGGGCCGCTGAAGCGGATGAAGCGGTACGGCGAGCCGCTCACCTGCCCGGCGGTCGCCGGGTCGCTGTACTCCAGGGGATAGGCCCACACGACCAGCGGCAGCCGCGCGCCGGGCTCGTAGCCCTTGGGCAGGTACAGGGTCGCCGAGAGCTGGACGCCGTCCGCGCGCGGGTAGGTCACGAGCTGCTTCTGGATCCCGCGCAACTGCGGCGTCGGGTCCGGGAAGGCGGTCAGCGTCAGCACGCTCGAATCCTGGAGGTCGCGCAGCCGCCAGTTCGGCGCCTCGTCCGGGCTCTCGTAGATGCTGACGAAGGAGGGCTTGCGGTCCGCCCCGCTGATCGCGATCGCGGCGCCGCGCTCGTAGCTGCCCGGCGCGCAGCGCCACAGGCGCTCCGTCTCGAGCGTGCGGAGGTTCTGCCGGTCGAGGAACGGCCGCGCGCCGGCCTCGGAGTCGCCCTCGCCGGCGCGGTAGACCCAGTCGCCGTCCTGGCGCAGGACGCGCGCGCCCTGGGTGGTCACCTCGCTCACCAGCCGCCCTTGGTCGGCGTAGCGGTCGCGGACGCTGCGGTCCTCCAGAACGATCGGCGCCGCCGAGGAGTCGGCCAGGTCGACGAGCAGCGTGCGCGTCCAGCGCCGGTCGCGGTCGTACTCGCTGGCCAGGACCTTCGCCGGATCGGCGAGCCAGGTGAGGCCGCGAGCGCGATGCTCGGTGCGCAGGAGCTGGCGCGGCTCGCCCGTGAAGGGTGCGGCGAGCGCCATCCAGCGGTCGCGGAACTCCGCCTCGCGGCGCGGGTCGCCGCCGTCGAGCGCCTCGACCCACACCAGCGTCGCGGGATCGCTCGCCTTCCAGCGGAAGTCGCGCGGCCCGGTCGGAACGCCCTCGATCGGGATCGCCTCGCCCAGCGGAAGCTCCGCGATCGCGGCCACGCGCGCGCCCGAGAGGTCCCAGACCTCGACCCGGCGCGGGAAGCGCTGCAAGGGCAGCGAGTACGAGAAGGGACGGTGAAGCGTCTCCACGAGGAGGTGCAGCCCGTCCGGCGAGGGCTCGGCGCCGAGGATCAGCCCGGGCTCGCCGATCCGCGCGACCGACTCGCCCGCCGGCGCGCCGGGATCGACGATCGCGAGCTGGGAGGTGGCGTAGTGCTCGAAGAGCCGCTCGTCGTGCGGGCTCGAGAGCAGGTCGGGGTAGGTGCGCACCGGCGTCTCCTTGCCCGAGGTCTCCTGCACCACCGGCCCGCTCGGCACGCGCACGACCTCCGGCGCAGGTCCGCGCCCCGCGGGAACGAGCCGCACGAGCAACCGCGAGCCGTCGCTCAGCCAGTCGAAGCCGCCGAGCACCGTGCTCAGCCCGCTCGCGAGCCGCCGCGCCTTGCCGGAGGCGACGTCGCCGGCCCACAGGTCGATCGAGTCGTCGCTCACCAGGGTGAAGGCGAAGCTGCGGCTGGAATGCGACCAGCTCACCGAGGCGACGCGCGCGCCCTCGGGCAGCTCGACCCGCCGCTCGTTCTTCCCGGCCAGGTCGCGCAGCACGAGGCCGCGGTTGAAGGAGACCTGGTGGCGGCCGTTGTTCCCCGGGTCGATGCGGACGCCCGCGAGGCCGACCCAGGGGCGCGCGACCTCGGCGATCGAGGGCATCGACGGCCGCTCGACGAGCAGCATCCAGCGCGCGTCAGGGCTGATCTGGACGCCGGGCGTCGGCGGGGCGTCGAGGATCTCGACCACCTCGGGCGGCGGCAGCTTGTAGCCGCCCTCGACCCCCGACGCGGGAGCCTGCGCGGCCTGGACGAAGAGCGAGACGGTGGCGAAAAGGAGCATGGATGGGTCCCCGGGGCTTGCCGCCGCAAGGTCGCGACGGCGCGGCCCGAATTCTACTCACGGAGCGCCGGCTCGCCTCGATCCCGGTGGCGAATCGAGCTCCACCGCCGCGATCGCCGAGGCGAACGGCTCGTGCTCGAAGCCGCCGCCGAGCGCCTTGCACAGCGCGACCATGCTGGTCGTGATCGCCGCGTCGCTCACCGCGAGATCGTCCTCGAGGGCGGCCAGGGTGCGCTCGGAGTCGAGCACGGCCTGGAAGTCGGAGAGGCCCTCGCGGTACTCCGTCTGCGCGAGCTCGACGGCTCGGCGCGCCTGGTTCGCAGCCTGGCCGAGGGAGCGGCGGCGGGCCTGCTCGCGGACGAAGACCGTCATGGCGTTCTCGGCCTCCTCCAGCGCGGCGAGCACGGTGCGTTCCCAGGCGACGTAGGCCTGCGCGGCGCGCGCATCTTGCGCCCGGACGCGGTTGCGCAGGCGCCCGCCGTCAAATAGGTTCCAGCGGATCGACGGCCCGATGGCGTGGGTGCCGCTGTCCCCCTCCAGGAGCTTCGACGCGCCGTCCGAGGCCAGTCCGAGGCTCCCGGCGAGCGTGAGCTGCGGGTAAAGCTCGGCCTCCGCCACGCCGATGCGCGCGACCTCGGCCGCGAGAGCGCGCTCGGCGCGCCGCACGTCGGCTCGCCGGCGCAGGAGGTCCGCCGGCACGCCCACCGCCAGCTCGATCCCGGGAAGGGGCACCGGGCGGGGCTCGGCCAGCTCGGCCGCCAGCGCGCCCGGAGGAAGTCCGAGCAGCACGGCCAGGCGGTTCTCCGCCGCGCGCAAGCCGACCTCGAGCGCCGGCACGCGCGAGCGGGTGATCTCGACGTTGGTCGCGGCCTGGGCCACGTCGCGCTCGCTGACCAGACCCGACTCGAAGCGCGCGCGAACGATCTCGAGGGTCTGTTCCTGGAGCGAGACGTTGGTGCGCGCGATCGCGGCGCGCGTCTGGAACGCGCGCAGCTCGACGTAGGCGAGCGCCGTCTCGGCCGCGACGGTGACCGCGACGTCGCGCGCGTTCTCGATGCTCGCGCCCAACTCGGCATCCGCGGCCTCCACCGAGCGGCGCACGCGGCCCCACAGGTCGATCTCCCACGACGCGTCGAAGCCGGCGGAGTGTATGTCCGTGTCCGCCGCGAAGCCGCCGAACGGCGTGTTCTCGCTCTCGCGGCGGTGCTCGTAGGAGAGAGCCGCGTCGAGCACCGGGTAGCGCTCGCCGGCGGCGGCTCCGCGCAGCGCGCGCGCCTCGAGGACGTGGGCCAGCGCGGCGCGCAGGTCGAGGCCCTGCGAGATCGCGCGCTCGACGAGATCGTCGAGGACCGGATCGCCGAGGCGCTTCCACCACCGCGCCAGCTCGGCCGCTCCCTCCGCGAGCCCCGAGCCCGCCTCCTCGCGCCAGGTAGCGGGCACGGCGGCGCCCGGCGGGTCGTAGTCCGGGCCCACCGCCTTGCAGCCGGCGGCGAAGAGCGCCGGCAGGACGACCGCCGGCCCCCACCGGCGGAGGAAGGATCTCCGTGCCAGCTTCATCCTACGAGCTCCAGAGCGGGGACAGCCGGCGCCACGGGCCGCAGCTCGAGCTCGGGCTCGCGCTCTTCGCGCGCGGCGCGCAAGCTGTGATCGGCGGCGATCAGCGAGTAGAAGACCGGCACGACGAACATCGTGAGCAGCGTGCCCAGGCTCATCCCGGTGACGAGCACCGTGCCGATGCTGTTGCGCGCCTCCGCGCCGGGGCCGGAGACGAAGACCAGCGGGAGGTGCCCGAAGACCGTCGCCGCGGAGGTCATCAGCACGGGGCGCAGGCGGGTGGCGGCGGCCTCGCGCAGTGCTTTTCCCTTCGCGAGACCCTTCTCCTGGAGCTTGTTCGCGAACTCCACGATCAGGATGCCGTTCTTGGCGACCAGCCCGACCAGCGTGATCAGGCCCACCTGGGAGTAGATGTTGATCGTGGTCAGGTCGAGGAAGGTGAACACGAGCGCCCCCGAGATCGCGAGCGGCACCGACCCCAGGAGCACGATCAGCGGGTCGCGGAAGCTCTTGAACTGGGCGGCGAGCACGAGGTAGATGAGCACGATGGCGAAGGCGAGCGTGACCGTGAGCGCCGCGCCCTCGCGGCGGATCTGGCGCGATTCGCCGGCATAGTCGAGGACCACCCCGGGGCCGCTGACGGCTCGGGCCGCATCCTCGAGAATGGTCAGCCCCTCCTCCTTGGTCACGCCGGGCTTGACGCCCCCGAAGATCCGCACGGCGTTGCGCTGCTGGAAGCGGTTGAGCGTCCGCGGCCCGGTGGTCGCCTCGATGTGGGTGAAGGTCGACACCGGCACGAGCTGGCCGTCCGGCGTCTTGATCTTGAGGTCGAGCAGCGGGCCGACGGTCGCCCGGCCCTCGTCCCCGATCTGGGGGATGACCTTGTAGCTGCGGTCGAAGTAGTTGAAGCGGTTGACGTACGCGCCGCCGAGCAGCGTGCCGAGCTCGCGGCCGACGCTGGCCAAGTCGAGCCCCAGGTCGGCGACCTGCTCGCGGTCGATCACAACCCGCGCCTCGGGCCGGTCGAGCTTCAGGTCGGTGTCCACGTACAGGAACTTCCCGCTCTGCCAGCCGGCGCCCACCACCGCCGAGGCGGTCTCGAGCATCTGCTCGAGCGGCGCGTCGCTCTGGAGCACGAGCTCGACGTCGTACTGGCCGGGCGTCGGCAGCGGCGGGTCCAGCCGCGGGAACACGCGCAGGCCCGGCACCTGCGAGACCGCGCCGAACACCTCGCCGTACATCTCCTCCGTCGAGCGCTCGCGCTCCCTCCAGTCCTTCGCGACCATGCCGCCGAATCCGCCCCAGTTCCCGGTCAGCGACCACATGAAGCGCGCCTCGGGGAAGGCGGTCACGGCGTCGACCACCTCGCGCGACTCGCGGTCGACGGCCTCGAGCGTGGAGTCCGGCGCGGCGTCGAGGAATAGGCTGATGTGGCTCTGGTCCTCGACCGGCGCGAGCTCGCGCCGCGAGTACGAGTACAGGGGCCACGCGGCGAGCATGACCACCACGGCGGCCGCCACGATCGCCCAGCGGATCTCCAGGGCGACGTCGAGCATCCGCGAGTACAGGCGCCGGACCGCGTCGAACCCGCGGTTGACCAGGGCCGTGAGCCGCCCCTCCTTGCCGTGCGGGTGGACGAAGCGCGAGCTCATGACCGGCGAGAGCGTCATCGCCACGATGCCCGACACCACGACCGCGCCGGCCAGGGTGATCGCGAACTCGAGGAACAGCGATCCGGTCAGGCCGCCCTGGAACCCGATCGGCGTGTAGACGGCGGCGAGCGTGATCGTCATCGCTAGGATGGGCCCGGTCAGCTCCCGGGCGGCGACCAGCGCCGCGGATACGCGGGACTCGCCCAGGCGCACGTGCCGCTCGACGTTCTCGACGACCACGATGGCGTCGTCGACGACCAGGCCGACCGACAGCACGATGGCCAGGATCGTCAATAGATTGAGGCTGAAGCCGAAGGCCAGCATGATCGCGCCCGCGCCGATCAGCGAGACCGGCATCGCCACCAGGGGAACGAGCGCCGTGCGCACCGAGCCCATGAAGAGGAACACCACCAAGCCGACGATCAGGATCGTCTCGACCAGGGTCTTGGTGATCTCCGCGAGCGCGTCGCTCATGAACACCGTTCCGTCCCAGACCAGGCGCATCTCGATGTCCTTCGGCAGCGTCGGGCGGATCCGCTCCATCTCGTCCCGCAGCCGCTTGGCCACGTCGATCTCGTTGGCGCCGACCAGCGGCCACACGCCGAGGTAGACGCTCTCCTGGCGGTTGTACTTGGCGACCAGGTCGGGCTCCTCGGCCCCCAGCTCGACCCGCGCCACGTCGGAGATGCGCACGATCGCGCCGTCGCGATCGGCGACGATCAGGTTCTCGAACTCGCGCGTGGAGCGCAGGTCGGTGTTCGCGAGCAGGCTGACCTGGACCAGGTTGCCCTTGGTCTGGCCGACCGCGGCCAGGTAGTTGTTGCGCTGCAGCGCCGCGTGCACGTCGCCGGGCGAGAGGTTGAGCGCGGCCAGACGGTCGGGGTCGATCCAGATGCGCATGGCGATCTGGCGGCCGCCCTCGCTGTTCGACACGCGCTGCACGCCCTCGAGGGTCGCGAGCTGGGGCTGGATCGTGCGCGCCAGCCAGTCGGTGATGGCCGACACGCTGCGCTCGCTCGAGGTGAAGCTCAGGTAGAAGGTCGCGTA
>DATKBQ010000065.1:0-3039 GCA_035546375.1 Planctomycetota bacterium
CGACCTCCACGCTCGACGCGGCTTCCAGGATGCGGCGGATCGCCGCTCGGGCCACCCCGTGGCGATCGGCGATCAGGACGCGGGCAGGGCGCGTCACCGATTTCGTTGGGTGTGCGTGGGACCGCTCTCGGCGTCCAAGCCATCACAAGGCGAGCACGCCAGCGGCCCGCTTCCATCGGGGAATTCCCGCAGCTATATTTCGGGCTTCCCCCATAGGAGGCCGGAACGGTGCCCTCCGCCGAAACGCGCCTGCGGCAGCTCGTCGAGTCCGGGATCGCGCTCACCTCGGAACTCTCACTGGACTCGCTCCTCCAGGGGATCGTCGAGACGGCGGCCCGGCTTACAGGCGCGCGTTACGCGGCGCTCGGCGTGATCGACCAGACCCGCAGCGGGCTCGAGCGCTTCATCACCACAGGAATCGACGAGCGGACACGGGCGGAGATCGGCGATCTCCCCCGGGGGCGGGGGATCCTGGGCGTGCTGATTCGCGAGGCTCAGCCGCTCCGGCTGCACGACCTCGGCGAGGACACGCGCTCGGTCGGCTTCCCCCCGGGCCACCCACCGATGCGAACCTTCCTCGGCGTGCCGCTTGTCCTGCGAGGGGTCGCCTACGGCAACCTCTACCTCACCGAGAAGGAGGGCGGCGCCGACTTCACCGAAGAGGACGAGGAGCTCGTAACGCTGCTCGCGTCGCAGGCTGCCGTCGCAATCGAGAACGCGCGCCTCTACGAGTCGTCTACGCGCTGGCTTCGCCAACTCGAGTCGCTGAACGAGATCATGAACGGGGTCGCGACCGAGCTCGAGCTCCCGCGCCTGCTCGATCTGGTCGCGATCCGTCTGCGCGAGTTGATCGCGGCCCGCATCGTCACGGTCTGGCTGCGGGAGAGCGAGGCGGCGCTGCGTCTGGAGGCGGCCGCCGGCGAGTGGCCGCCCGAGCTGCCGGGCATGCGGCGGGAGCACGGCGACTCGAAGCTGATGCGCGTGTTCGAGCGCGGTCACAGCGTCCGCGTCGACTCGCTGCTCGATGACCCTGAGATCGACCAGGAGACCGCCCGCCTTGGACTCAGGACAGGGCTCTGGGTTCCGCTGCTCGTCGGCCGGCGGACGCTCGGAGTCATCGCCGCCTACGACAAGCTCGAAGCCGATGCCCGCTTCTCGGACGACGACCTGCGCCTCGCGGAGGCGGTTGCAGCAAGGGCCGCGGTTGCCGTCCAGCTGCGTCAGCGCGTCTCGCGGGAGCAGGTGCGGTCGATGCTCGAGGAGCAGGAGCGCGAGCGCAGGCGCATCTCCCGCGAGCTGCATGATGAGACCGGGCAGGCGCTGACCTCGATCCTCCTCGCGCTCAAGCCTCTCGAGGCCAAGGTCGGCACGGATGAGATCAAGCCGCTCCGCGACCTGGTGGCCGAGACGCTCGCCGGTGTCCGCAGGCTCGCGCTCGAGCTTCGGCCCTCTGTCCTCGATGACTTCGGACTCGTCCCCGCGCTCGAGAGGCTCACGGAGGGAGCCGCGGGAACCACCGGCTTCGACGTCGAGCTCCACTGCGACCTCGCCGAGGCGGAGCGGCTCGACGAGGAGCTCGAGACGGCTGTGTACCGGATCGTGCAGGAGGGGCTGACCAACGTCGTCAAGCACGCCGAGGCGCAGCGCGTCCTGATCACCGTGGCCCTGGTAGCGGGGTCGCTCAAGGTGGCGATCGAAGACGATGGGCAGGGCTTCTCGCTCGCGGAGGTCGGCGACGACCGCCTCGGACTGCGCGGCATTCGCGAGCGGGCCGAGCTTCTCGACGGGAGCATCCACCTCGACTCGATCCCCGGTCGCGGTACCACGGTCGCTGTCGAACTGCCGGTCCGGGGGATCACCGCCGTCGGCGAGAGGCTGGAGGCGTCGCGGTCTACGTAACGCGGCGCTCTTCTGCGGCTTCGCCGCTCCGCCGCAGCGGCTACTCCGAGACGGCCGCTGCCCTGCTCGCAGGCCGGTGCGACGTCGACCTCCATCTCGCGACGAATCTTCTCGGCGCCGGCTGCCCGCCGGACACGGCGCTCCGCATCCTGGTCTGACCGGTTTCGCGGCTAGCGAGCGCCGTCCCTCGCCGGCGCAGGCTCCCCACGGCTCGTGCCCGCGAGCTGCTCGCGTAGACGGCGGAGAGTCGGCAGGAGCGCAACCGCGATGCCGAGCTCGAGCCAGAAGCTGAACGCCCGATACACGAAGACGCCGAGCAGCGCCGGCGCGAGCGGAAGACCGACCAGGTAGAGGGCGTAGGTGAGCGAGGCGTCGATCCCGCCTGCACCTCCCGCCGGCAGCGGTAGCGCGGTCGCCACGTAGCCGCTCGTGTAGCCAAGGAGGAGCGCCGCAGGCGGGAGCTCGGCACCGAATGCCTGGAGCGCAGACCAGAGGCAGAAAATGTCGCCGAGCCAGCGCAGCGGATAGCCGAAGACCCCGGCCGGGTAGGCGAGCGGCCGGGAGAGCAGGCGGCGGATGAGCACCAGCCCCGCCACGGCGTCGGCCAGCGCGAGGCGCAGACCGCGAGCGACCCGGTGACCTTCCAGCGGGACGGCGGTCAATCGCCGCGCGCGCCGCGGCGAGCTGACGAAGACCGCGCCCGCGAGCGCGACCGGAACGACCACGAGCCACGGGATCGAGACGACCGGGTCGACGTTCCCCGCCAAGCCGAGGAGCGCTGCGAGCGCTGCCAGCGCGGTGGCGACGCCGAGCACGGCCCACTCGAGCGTGTTGAGCGCGAGCACGCGGCTGACCGCCTCGTGCCGGCCCGCGTGCGCCCGGCGGAGCGCCCAGTAGTTGAGCGCCTGCCCGCCGGCGGCCGCGCCGAGCACCGTCGCTCCGAAGCTCGCCACCGTCACCCGGACGACGGTCGGGTAGGGAAGCTCGGGCCCACCCGCCACGCGGGCGAGGTCGCGGTAGGCGAGGACGTAGCCGGTGTAGGCGAGCAGCTCCCCGGCCAGGCAGCCGGCCAGCCAGGCCTTATTCCCCTGTCCCATGACCTCGAGCAGCCGCGAGTAGTCGGCCGCGTTGCCGATCGCC
>DATKBQ010000066.1:0-5202 GCA_035546375.1 Planctomycetota bacterium
CTCGCACGGGGCGATCTCTCCGACATGCGCGCGGCGCCGCTGGAGCTGGACGCGGCCCTCACCGCCCAGGACCTGTCGTTCCTGGCCGGCTGGTATCCGCTCTTCCGCCGCGTCGGCGGCGCGCTCTCGGCCGAGATGGGGATCGCCGGCTCCCTCGAGCACCTCGAGCTCTCGGGCGGCGTGCGCCTCGAGAACGGCGAGCTGCGGCTGGCGACGGAGCTGCCCGCGCTCGAGAAGGTCGAGGCCGTGCTGGAGCTCGAGGGCGACCGGCTGGTGATCGAGCGCCTCAGCGGGGAGATCGCCGGCGGCCCCTTCGCCTGCACCGGCACGGTCCGCCTGGAGGGCCTCGAGCCGATCCTGGACATCGACCTGCTCGGCTACGAGGTGCTCCTGGTGCAGACCGAGACCCTGCGCCTGCGCGCGGACGCCGAGCTGTCCTTCGAGGGTCCGCTCGCCGAGCTGGAGATCGGCGGGAGCGCGACCGTGAGCGACGGCCGATGGTCGAGGAACTTCGACTACTTCGGGATCCGGCCCGGGGGCGCGCCCACCGTGGCCGAGGGCAGGATCGACCTGTTCTCGTTCCGCGAGCCCCCGCTCTCGCGGGTCGCCTTCGACGTGTCGATCGACTCGCGCGAGGCCTTCCGCATCGAGAACAACCTGATGCGCGCCAGGGTGCGACCGGACCTGCACCTGGGGGGGACCGGCGCCGCCCCCGAGCTCACCGGCACCGTCTACGCCGACTCGGGTCTCGTCAAGCTGCCGGCCAGCACGCTGCGCCTCACCTCGGGTACGGTGCAGTTCGTGCAGGAGAACCCGCTGATCCCCTACCTCGACCTGACGCTCGGGACGCGCATGCGCGGCTACGACATCACGGTCCACGTGGGCGGCACCAGCGCCGATCCCGAGGTGGAGCTCACGTCGGTGCCGCCGCTGACCGGCGAGGGCATCCTCACGCTCGTGCTCACCGGCCAGCCGCCGGAGCAGGGCCTGACCGCCGACGCCGGCGGGCAGGCGGCGCAATCCGTCGCCCTGTTCGTCGGCCAGGACCTGATCTCGCGCTGGTTCGACGAGGGGGGCGTGCCCGGAGAGGGCGAGTCGATCATCGAGCGCATCGAGTACTCGACCGGCACGGACGTGACCAAGGGCGGCGAGGAGACCGCGCAGATGAGCGTGCGCCTGACCGGCGATCCCGCCGTCAAGGGGCAAGCCGTGTACATGCGCGCCGAGAAGGACGTCTACGACCGGATCAACTTCGGCCTGCGCTGGACCTTCCGCTTCGACTGATGCGCCGAGCGCTGCCCTTCCTCGGCTTGGCGCTCGCGGGGCTCGGCGCCTGCCGTTCCGCGCCGCTCTCGGGCGTGAAAGGCGACGTCCCCTGGGCGGTGGAGTTCTCCGACAACGAGAGCTTCGACGACAAGCGCCTGGCGGCGGTGATCGCGCAGGACATCGAGGGCCTCGCGCGGCGCAGCTCGCACCGGGCGGTGGTCGACGACGCGGCCTTCTCGATCGAGCAGTTCTACCGCCAGGAGGGGTTCCACTTCGCGAAGGTCGAGTACTCGATCGATCCGGGCTTCGAGGGCGTCCGGGCCCATTTCCTGATCCAGGAGGGTCCGCGGACCGAGATCGAGGGCGTCGAGCTCGAGGGCAACCGGGCCTTCGACGACGAGCGTCTCGAGCGCTTCTTCCGCCCGCGGCGCGACGGCCTCCTCGGGACCGGGGCCGCGCCGTTCGTCCAGCGCCAGGTCGAGAGCGCGGCGCGCGCGGTCGAGGCCTACTACATCGCCAACGGGTACCTGGATGCCCGGGTCGAGGATCCCGAGGTGCGCTTCGACGCGGCGCAGACGCGGGCGCGCGTGACGGTCCGCTTGCGCGAGGGCAAGCGCTACCACCTCAGGGCGGTGCGCATCGAGGGCGGGATCCGCCCGATCGACCGCAAGCTCGAGGTGGGCGAGCTGCTGGAGGGGCTAGAGGTCGTCGATTCCGGCGACGCGCTCGTCTTCTCCGGCCCGCGCGGCAAGCCCTACTCGCCGGCGCTCGCGCGCACCCTGCGCGGCCAGCTCGAGGAGCTGTACGGCCGCTACGGCCATCCTGACGCGAAGGTCGTGCTCGCCGGCGAGTCTCGCGGCGAGGACGGGCGGGTGGATCTCGTCTACTCGGTCGAGCCGGGGCCTCGCGTGAGCCTCTCGGAGGTGCGGATCGCGGGCAACGGGAAGACCGACCCGGACCGCATCCGCGGCGCGCTGGAGCTGGAGGCCGGCGACGTCTACGACTTGCAGAAGGTTCGCCAGAGCTTCCGCAACCTCTACCGGATGGGCCTCTTCAGCACCGTGCGCATCGAGCTCGCCGATGTCGATGGGGGCCAGGAAAGCGAGCGGCCGCTCTTGGTGGAGGTCGAGGAAGCGCCCTCGCAGGAGCTGTACGTCGAGCCCGGCTACGGCTCCTACGAGCAGTTCCGCCTCGGCCTCGGCTGGCGCGAGAAGAACCTGTTCGGCAGCGGCCGCGCGCTCAACGCGGAGGCGACCGCCGCCGTGCTCGCCCAACGCGCGGTGGTCGGGATCTCCGATCCGCGCTTCCTCGACACGAACACCAACGCCAACTGGTCGGTGTTCGCCAACCGTCGGGTGGAGCCCTCGTTCACGAGCCAGGAGCTGGGCAGCTCGGTGAGCTTCTCGCGCCAGTTCACCGAGCGCATCCAGGGCCTGGTCAACTACTCGTTCCGCCGCTCCGAGATCAGCGACGCCGACATCCTCGACCCGACCGCGCAGATGGCGCTCAACAACGTCGACATCTCGTCGGTCACGCTCGCGCCGAGCTACGACACGCGCGACAACAAGTTCGTCCCGACCAAGGGGGTCCTGACCAAGCTCTCGGTCGAGTACGGCGACCGGAACATCGGCTCGCAGCTCGAGTTCGTGCGCCTGCGCTGGACCCAGGACGGCTTCCTGGAGCTGAGCGAGGACACGGTCCTGGGGCTCTCGTGGCGCGGAGGACTGATCGCGCCAATCCTGGGCACGGCCACGATCCCGGTGCAGGAGCGCTTCTTCAACGGCGGCGAGAACACCGTGCGCTCGTTCACCGAGAAGGACCTGGGGCCGAAGGACTCCCAGGGCAACCCGCTCGGCGGCGAAGCCTTCAACGTGTTCTCGGTCGAGCTGCGCCAGCGCATCCGCGGCCCGCTGGAGGGGGCGCTCTTCTACGACACCGGCAACGTCGTGCCCGACTACACCGACTTCTCGGACTTCGAGGACTTCCGCCACGCGATCGGCTTCGGGGTGCGCTACCTCTTGCCGGTCGGGCCGATCCGGCTCGACGTCGGCTTCAATCCCGACCGCAAGCCGCAGGAGGACGATTACGCGATCCACCTCTCGGTGGGGATGTCGTTCTAGCGCCGAATTACGGAACCAGGTTCGCTACCTGCGATCGGCAGCCCTGGCGGCCGTTTCGCGGCCGCGGGGGCTGCCGATCGCAGGTGGCGAACCTGGTTCCGTAATTCGGCGCTTGCTAGCCTCGGGCGCCATGGGCGGACGTATGTGGCTCGGCTGGGTCCTGGTGGTGCTCCTGGCGCTGTTCATCGGCTTCAACTGGCGGCCGGCGCGGTTCCAATTCTTCGGGTTCGAGCAGACGCTGCCGCTGGCGATCGTGCTCCTGCTCGCGGCGCTGCTCGGCGCGGCGACGGCCCTCGCCTTCCTCTATTTCAGGGGAAAGGGCCCGCGCGGGCGCTGAAGCGCGGCATCAAGTCGTCGGGCCATCGTGCCGAAGAGCCGGCGGACGTCCCCCCCGTCCATCGGCCATGCCGAACCGCCCCCACAAGCTGCTCGCCCTGGCCATGCTGCTGGCGGCCCTGGCCTTCGCGGGCTGGCCCTCGACCCAGCCGGCCACGGCGCCTGCGCCGGAACCGCGTCCGCAGGAGGCTTCCGCCGCCCGGGAGGTCCCCGAGGAGGTCTGGGCCATGGATGCGCTCGGCTTCCGGATGCGCATCCCCGAGGGCTGGACTCGGATCGAGCGCGGGAGCCGGCACTACCTCCAGCGCGACCCATGCTCGGCGCTCTCGGGAAACTTCTCCGCGATCTGGCTGCCCAACCTCTTCGGGATGACGCTCGACGGCTTGCTCGAGGAGAACCGGGCGGAGCTGGGGGCGAACCCCGACCTCGAGCTCGACTCCATCGAGATCACGCAGGCCGCCGGCCGCGACGCCCTGCGCGTCGCCTACCACGGCCGCCCTCACGGCACCGTCGAGGACGTGCGCTTCCTGGGCATCGTCTACCTCGACCGCGGCCGGCAGATCGTGCTCACCGCCTGCGCGCGCGCATCGGACTGGCCCGCGATCGAGACGATCGTCGAGGCGAGCCTGGCGAGCCTCGAGCCCGCACCGGGCCGCTGATCCACGGCGTCCCGGGAGCGCGAGCGGAGCCGGGAATCAGCGGGAGCCGCGGCCCCTCGCGCCGCACGCTCGGGATCGTCAGACGACCCCGAACGAGCTGAAGTCCTGCCCCTGGCCCTGCCCTTGCTCCGAGAGGCGGAAGATCAGGCTGTAGCGGCGCCGGTTCAGCCGGCCGAGGCGCTGGTGGAATGCCGTCTGTTGGAGGAGCTCCTCGTCGGTCCGCGCCGGCCGGCCGCGCCGAGCCGCTTCCTCCGCTGCCGTGGCCTTCTCGGCCGCAATGGTCTGGAGCAGGTGGTCGAGCTCCCGTTGCATGCGCTGGCGCTCCGACTCGACCTCGGCGCGCGCGGCCTCCCGCGCGTCGCCGGCGAGCGCTCCGACCTGCGCCTCGAGGCTCATCAGCCGCGCCTCGATCCGCCAGATCGAGCGGTCGATCGAGCCCAGCGCCTCGAGCACGGCCTGCGAGGCTTGCCGCTCCTGGGCCTCCGCCTCCGGCTGCCGCGCGGCAGCCTCGCCATGCTTGAGGCGCCGGTGCCCCGCGAGCCCGCGCGGGTCGATGGGCAACCCGCACTCGGGGCACTCCCGAGGCGCCATTCGCTTGGATGCCATGACCGGTCCCGGCCCTTGATCGGCCGTTGCGCCGGCGGGCTTGATGCCGGCGGGCTCGGCGGCCGGGCAGGGTGCACGGCTCGCGGGCAGGGGCTTCGCGCGCGTCCGGAGCCGGCTTCAGCGCTGCGGACCCGCCCAGCGCTCCTTCCCGTGATCGAACCGTTCGGCGTGCGCGGCCATGTTGCGCGCCAGCAGCGAGCCCGGCTCGGCGCCGG
>DATKBQ010000067.1:0-12234 GCA_035546375.1 Planctomycetota bacterium
CCCTTCTTCGGAGGCACCCTGTGCGTCGAGCGCCCGCTCTTCCGCACGCCGGTCATGATGACGGGCGGCGCGGGCACGGCGTGCGGCGGCACGCTCGCGATCGATTTCAACGCCTACATCGCGAGCGGGAACGACCCGGGCCTCGTGGCCGGACGCGACGTCTGGCTGCAGGCCTGGAGCAAGGATCCCGGGTTCTCGCCGCCAAACGACGTCAGCCTGAGCGACGCCGTCCAGTTCTCGATCTGTCCGTAGCGCGGCCAGGGCAGCTCTCGCGTCCGATCGTTTCGGCCCGCGCGGACTCGCCGGCTTCGGGGCTCCGGCGCTCAGCGCGGGCCGAGCCGCTCGGACGGGATCTCTCCGGATTCCGTCCGCTCGTAGAGGCCGATCCCGAGGCCGCCCGACACGGGAATCACGGCGCCGGTGACGTAGCTCGCCCGAGGCGAGGCTAAGAACCCGACCAGCGCGGCGACCTCCTCGGGCGTGCCCGGCCGGCCGATCGCGGTGCTCGCGAGGATTCGCCGCTGGAGCTCGGGATCCACGCTCTCGGCGATGCGCTCGGTGGCGATCAGGCCCGGCTGGACGAGGTTGCACGTGACGCCCCAGGGCGCGGCCTCGGCGGCGACGCTGCGCGTGAAGCCGATCAGGCCGGCCTTGGCGGCCGTGTATGCCGCCTGGCCCGTCGCGCCGGTTTCGGCCGCGACCGTGCCGAGATTGACGATCCGCCCGAAGCCCCGCTCCTTCATGCCCGCCAGGACGTGGCGCACGAGCAGGATCGGCGCGACGAGCACGGTCTGGATCACGCGATCGAGGTCGGCCTCGGCCAGCTCCTCGATCGGCCCGTAGGGCGCGAAGGTCGCGGCGTTGTTGACCAGGACGTCAATCGTCCCGGAGCGCTCGTCCAGGCGATCGAGCCACGCCCGCTCGCGAATGTCGGCCGCGAGCACGCCGCAGGCCCGGCCGATCGCCTCGACTTGGCGGCGGGTCTCCTCCAGCCGCTCCGCGTTCCGCCCGACGGCGACGATCCGCGCGCCGGCGCGCGCCAGCTCGAGCGCGATCGCGCGGCCGATGCCGCGGCTCGCGCCCGTGACCAGGGCGGTCCTGCCGTCGAGGGGGCCGCTCGCAAGCTGTGCCATCCGGGTCGCGAGCCTGCGGCCGCGGCTCTCGGGGGTCAAGCTCGCCGCCGATCGGCCCGCGCCGATCCGTCGCGCATCCGGCCATTGTGCAGGCCCCCCGGGCGGCCTAAACTCTTCGCCCCCAAATCCGCTGCCGCGCGCCCCCTTCGTGCCCACGGCGCGGCCGCCGCCACGCCATGCGCCTCAAGCCCAAGATCAAGAACCTCGCGATCATCGCCCACGTCGACCACGGCAAGACCACGCTGGTCGACGCGATGTTCCGCTTCGCCGGCACCTTCCGGGCCAACCAGAAGATGGAAGAGTGCGTGATGGACTCCGACGCCCAGGAGCGCGAGCGCGGGATCACGATCCTGGCCAAGAACACGGCGATCGCCTACCACGGCACGCGGATCAACGTGGTCGACACCCCCGGCCACGCCGACTTCGGCGGGCAGGTCGAGCGCACGCTCAACATGGCCGACGCGGTGCTGCTCCTGGTCGACGCCTACGAGGGCCCGATGCCGCAGACGCGATTCGTGCTGCGCAAGGCCTTCGAGCACGGTCTCAAGGCGCTGGTCATGATCAACAAGGTCGACCGGCCCGACCAGCGCGCGGGGGAGGTGCTCGACGAGGTGTTCGACCTGTTCGTGGAGCTGGGAGCCCACGACGAGCAGCTCGACTTCCCGGTCGTTTACGGCTCCGGGCGCGAGGGCTGGGTGGTGTCCGACTCGGCGAAGGCCCACTCCGAGGGCCCCAAGGACCTCCAGCCGCTCTTCGACATGATCCTGCGCGAGGTGCCGCCGCCGCACCAGGACGACGCGGCTCCGCTGCAGTTCCAGGCGGCGACCATCGACCACGACGACTTCCTCGGCCGGATCGGCATCGGCCGCGTCGAGCGCGGGACGATCCGCGTCGGCCAGCGGGTGGCCCTGTGCCAGCCCGGCCGCGAGCGCGCGCCGCTCTCGACCGTCAAGCAGCTCCTGCGCTACGAGGGCCTCTCGCGCATCCAGGTCGAGGAGGTTCACGCCGGCGACATCGCGATCGTGGGCGGGGTGGAGGAGCTGCGCGTCGGCGACACGCTCTGCCCGCCCGAGGAGCAGGCGCCGCTGCCCGCGATCGAGCTGGAGGAGCCGACCATCTCGATGATCTTCTCGGTCAACAACTCGCCCTTCGCCGGCCGCGATGGGCAGTTCGTGACCAGCCGGCAGATCGGCGCGCGCCTGGAGCTGGCGTCGATGCGCGACGTGGCGCTGCAGATCGCGCCCACCGAAACCCCCGACGCCTTCGAGGTCAAGGGGCGCGGCGTGATGCACCTGGGCGTCCTGGTCGAGGCCATGCGCCGCGAGGGCTTCGAGTTCTCGGTCGGCAAACCCCACGTGATCCTGAAGCAGGTGGGCGGCGAGCGCTGCGAGCCCGTCGAGCGCGCCGCGATCGAGGTGCCCGCCGAGTCGGCCGGCAAGGTGATCGAGTACCTGGGACGGCGCCGCGGCGAGATGGCGCACATGGAGCCGATGGGCAGCTCCCACACGCTGATCGAGTTCTTCGTCCCCTCGCGCGGACTGATCGGCGCGCGGACCGCGCTGATGACGCTCTCGCGCGGCGAGGCGATCCTCTCGCACGTCTTCGAGACTTGGCGCCCCGACCAGGGCCCGATCCCGCGCCGCACCAGCGGGGTGCTCGTCGCCGACCGCACCGGCGAGGCGGTTCCCTACGCGCTCTTCGGCCTGCTCGACCGCGGCGAGTTCTTCGTCGCGCCGGGCACGCCGGTCTACGAGGGCATGATCGTGGGCGCGAACAACAAGGACAACGACCTCGCGGTGAACGTCTGCCGCGAGAAGCGCTTGAGCAACATGCGCGCCGCCGGCCGCGACGAGAACGTCAAGCTGCCGCCGCCGCATGTCATGTCGCTCGAGGAGTGCCTGGAGTACATCGAGGACGACGAGCTGCTCGAGGTCACGCCCAAGAGCCTGCGCCTGCGCAAGCGCGTGCTCTCCGAGACCGAGCGCAAGAAGCAGGACCGCCAGACCCGCGCGGCGCGGGTGTAGCCCGGAACCGCGAGGTCGAGGGCGTCGTCGGGATCGGCTCGAGCAACCGACGCGCGCCCGTCCTCGCCCTCGGGCACTCGCTCCGTGAGGCTTGGACTGCGGCCTACGGCGCGTCCAGGTCCAGCTCGACGTCGGTGAGCTCCCCAGCGCGGACGTCGAACTCCAGCGCACGCTCGGCGGCTCCGGCTGGAGTGGCTACCAACCGGTAGCGCCCCGGCGCGAGGCTGGCGGCGAGCTCGTAGAGCCCGGGCCCGCGCAGGAGCGGCCGCGCGCCGGAGATGCGCCGGCTCCCCGATGGAAGCTCCACCAGCACGATCTCCGCCCGACTCCCACCGGGATCCGCGAGCGCGATCCTGACTTCGCGGACGCCGCTGCCGTCCTTCACGTTGAGCCGCACGCGGCCACCCCGCGCCGGCTTCCAATCGACGGAGGCGGCGCGGCCGGACGCCACCTCGATCGTGAACTCCGCCGGCACGATGCTCGGAGTCGACTCCTTCAGCCGGGCAACCGAGGCGACCAGCGCGTACCTCCCGACGGGTATGTCCTGCAATCGGATCTCTCCCGCGTGCCTGCTTGCGACCAGCTTCGTGCCCGGGGGATACAGCATGGCGAAGTCCTCGGCACCCTCCCGGGAAGCGGTCCAGCGCCCCGCCATCGAGCCCGAGCGATACGGCATTCCCTCGAGCTCGATGAGGAACAGGTCCAGGGCCAGGTTATCGAGCAGCGCCCGCCCGTCCTCCGCCACCCGGATTGCCACCGAGCCAGGCGGGAGCGCCGGCTCGAGCTCCACCACGAGCTCCTCGCTGCGCGGGACGTCCGCCGGCGCGAAGTCGAGCTCTCGCGTCGTGAAGCCGGCGCAGCGCACCCGAAGCGCGAGCCTTCGACTGGCGCCGGCCTCGATCGAGGCCCGCCCCTGCGCGTCGGTGTGCACCGTCGTGCTGCTGCCGTCCTCATCCAGCCAGGTCACGCCCGCGTTGGGCAGAGGAGCGCCCGCGCCGCGCACCAGGACGGTCACGTCCTCCGGTGAGGGCTCCAACTTCACATCGGAGGCCGGGGCCTTGACCCCGGGCGCGTCGTCGGGACTCCCGCGCAGCTTCAGGAAGCGCTCGTTCTCGTTCAGGACCTCGCCCGCCTGCAAGCGGTAGATCCGCGGCGCGAGACCGCCGACCGCGAACCGTCCCTCCCCGTCCAGTGGCGAGAGCGCGGATCGCAGCTCGAAGCGCCCGTCGATCCAGTCCAGCTCGAAGGAATCGAGCTTCCAGGAGCGCGCGCTGCCCTCGGCCTTCGCCTGCACGATGCGCGGGCGGCGACGCTCCGCGCCCCAGGAGACCGCAGTTCCGGAGATCTCCTCCCCCTGCACGAGCTCCAGCGGATCGATCTCGCGCGGGACGCCGGGCTCGAGCCGCAACCGGGCCGTCGCCGGCCTGAGCGATGGAGCGCCAAGGCCGGGCGAGGCGCGCGCGAGGGCGACGACGGCGTGCTCACCGCCGGAGGGACTGCGCAGCCGGAAGCGGGCGCCGGGGGCGCAGCTCACGCGCTCGCTCGGCTCCTCCTGCGGGTCGCGCGAATCCCGCAGGCCGTAGAGCGCGACGAGTACCTCCGGCGTGGAAGCTCCCTCGGGCACGCGGACGGTGCCCGTGACGACACCCAGCGCCGGCGCGAGCCCCACGCCGGCGCGCACGAGGATCGGCTCGCCCGGCGCCGTGGGCGCCGGGACGATCACCCAGAAGGTGGCCGGCACGTAGGAGGGGTGATCGATCTCGACGAAGAGCTTCTGGGGAACGCGGCGCGCGAGCAGCGGGGTGAGGTCCAGCTCGATCTCGGGCCGGGCCTCGCGCTCGAAGCTCAGCGCGGGCTCGCTTTCATCTCCGGTTCCGACCGCGATCGAGAGCATTCCGCGATCTCCGTCACGCCAGCCGCGCGGCTCGAGGACCAGCCGCAGCCCCGGCTCCGCCGCGGCGCCCTGGGCGATCCCGGCGCGCTGGAATGGCACCGTCTGCCGTCCCCGAGCCTCTTCATCGAGACTCACCGGAGCCAGCTCAGCCGTGTCGGGCTCGGTCGGCCCGTTCGTCGATGCGACCAGCGGGCTCGCCGCTGGCTCGGCCGCCCGACCGGCTCCGACTTGCCACCATCCGATGCCCGCGACGACCGCCGCCGCCGCTCCGATCCCCAGCTTCATCGCCATGGCTCCTCCTGCTCCGGCCGCGAGACCGGAGCCGATTCCCTTTCGATGTCCAGCGGCCAACGCCATGAGCGCAAGGGCCCAAGCCCCCTCGTCGCCGCCGAAGTCCCGGCGAAGGCGCGCGCGCAGCATGCCGAGGCCGCGGCGCAGGCGCGTCTTCACCGTGTTCAACGGCACGTCAAGGCGCGCGGCGATCTCGGGCGGCGAGAGGTCGCGGTAATAACGCAGCACGATCGCCGTGCGGTAGGGCTCCTCGAGCCCCTGGACCGCGCTCACGACGCGGCGCTGCGCCGAGAGAGCGAGCCGCACCTCGCCGGCCGTATCGCACGCCACCGGCCGGGCCGCGCGCTGCTCGCGGAGCACGCGCCGCCGCTCGCCGCGCCGCGCCTTGTAGGCCCGATTGCGCAAGATGCCGGCAAGCCACGCGCGCCCGCCCGGCCGACCCGGCGCGGGCCCCTTGCGCGCGGCGATCCAGGTCTCCTGGACCACGTCGTCCGCGAGCAGGGGATCGCGCAGCAAGACGCGGGCGAGCCGCCTCAGGAACTCCTGGTGGTCGAGGAAGTCCTCGACCCCATGCTGCTCTTCCGGGCGTTCCATGGGACGCAGTATGGATCCCCGCCGTTCGGCGCCGGGGTTCAACCATCACGAGTGCAGGTCCCAGGGCCGAGCCTTGCGCGGCAGCCGCGCTCGAGCGCCATTCGGCGACTGCGCGTCGAGGGGGGGCGTCCGCGCCAGGGGCGGGCGAAGATTGCTGGTACCGTACCGGCAATGGGCGCCCTCCGCCGCACGCCCGCGCCGGCCTCGTCGCTCCTCGCCGCCGCGGTGCTCGCGGCCGCCGCGTCCGCGCAGACTTCCACCTCGCCTGCTCAGGAGGCAGCCAATGCCGTGCCCAGGCTCGAGCTCCGCCGCGGCGACCGCATCGCCCTGATCGGCAATGCGCTCGCCGAGCGCATGCAGCACCACGGCTGGCTGGAGGCGCGGCTGCAGGCGCGCTTCCCCGAGCTGGAGCTCACCGTGCGCAACCGGGGCTTCGCGGCCGACGAGGTCTCGGTGCAGCAGCGCACGGCGGGCTTCGGCAGCCGCGACGAGCACCTCGAGCGCACCGGCGCGAGCGTGGTCTTCGTCTTCCACGGCTTCGTCGAGTCCTTCCGCGGTCCCGAGGGCGTCGAGGGGTACGAGGCGGAGCTCGCCGAGCTGGTGCGCCACTTGCGCGTGACGAGCTACGACGGCGAGGGCCCGCCGCGGGTCGTGCTCTTCGCCTCGGTCCCCTTCGAGGACCTCGGCGATCCGCTCCTGCCCGATCCCGAGCAAGCGAACCGGCGGATCCGCCTCTACGACGACGCGACGGCCCGGGTGGCGCTCGCCGAGAGCGTGCCGTTCGTCGATCTCGGATCGGCGATGCTCGAGCGCTACGCCGCAGCCGCGGAGTCGCTCACGATCGACGGCATCCACCTGCGCGCCGAGGGCAATCGCGCCCTGGCCGAGGTGATCGAGCAAGCGCTCTTCGGACCCGCCCCCGCGCCGGACCCGCGCCGGCTCGAGGAGCTGCGCGCGCTCGTGCTGGAGAAGAACCGTATCGGGTTCGACCGCTACCGCGCCGCCGACGGCTACAACGTCTACGGTGGCCGCTCCTCGCTCGAGTACGAAGGGATCACCAACTTCGACGTCCTGCAGCGCGAGCTCGCGATCCTCGACGCGATGGCCGCCAACCTCGACCGGCGCATCTGGGCGCTGGCGAAGGGCGAGGACTCCGCGCGCGCGGCGAAGGTCGAGGTCCCGCCGCCGATCCCGGTGCCCACCAACCGCCCGGGCGCGGGGCCGGGCGGCGCGCACCGCTTCCTCGGCGGCCGGGAGGCGCTCGGCCGAATGAACGCCGCCGAAGGCCTCGAAGTCACGCTCTTCGCCAGCGAGGAGGACTTCCCCGAGCTCGCCAACCCCGTGCAGATGGCCTTCGATCCGCGCGGGCGCCTGTGGGTCGCCGCGTGGCCGAGCTATCCGCACCGGCGCGCGGACGAACCGCCGCACGACAAGCTGCTCGTGCTGGAGGACGCCGACGGCGACGGGCGCGCCGAGCGCTGCAGCGTCTTCGCCGGCGATCTGCACAACCCGACGGGCTTCGAGCTCTTCCGCGGCGGCGTCGTGGTCGCGAACGCGCCGGATCTCTTCTTCCTGCGCGACGAGGACGGCGACGGCACCGCCGATTCCACCGAGCGCATCCTGCACGGCCTCTCGTCGGCGGACACGCACCACACCGCGAACAGCTTCGTGCTCGGCCCCGATGGCGCGCTCTACTTCCAGGAAGGGATCTTCCACCAGACGCAGATCGAGACCGTGCACGGCCCGGTGCGCAACGAGAACGCGTGCGTCTGGCGCTTCGAGCCGCGCACGGGGCGCGTCGAGCGCTGGCTCCCCTACCCCTTCCTCAACCCCCACGGGCACGTGTTCGACCGCTGGGGCCAGGACTTCGTCACCGACGGCACGGGCAACGAGAACTTCTTCGCGCTGCCGCTTTCGGGACACCTGGAGGCGCCGGCGCGCCATCCCGCGACCCAGCCGTTCTTCCCGCAGCGCAGCCGCCCGGCCGCCGCGACGGAGATCCTCTCCAGCCGGCACTTCCCGGAAGCGATGCAGGGCGCCTACCTCGTCGCCAACGTGATCGGCTTCCAGGGAATCCACGCCTATCGGCTCGAGGAGCGCGGCTCGGGCTTCTCCGCGAGCGAGATCGAGCCGATCGTCGTCTCCACCGATCCCAACTTCCGTCCCGTCGATCTCGAGGTCGGCCCCGACGGCGCGCTGTACTTCCTCGACTGGCACAACCCCTTGATCGGGCACATGCAGCATCACCTGCGCGACCCGAACCGCGACCACGCGCACGGGCGCGTCTACCGGGTCACCGCCCGCGGGCGGCCGCTGCTGGAAGCGTCGGCGATCGCAGGACGGCCGCTCGACGAGCTGCTCGAGCTCCTGCGCTCGCCCGAGGATCGCGTGCGCTACCGCGTGCGCGTCGAGCTGAGCGCGCGTGATTCCGCCGAGGTGGTCGCCGCCGCTCGCGCCTGGGCGGCCGGCCTGGATCCCGGCGATCCCGAGCGCGAGCACCATCTGCTCGAGGCGCTGTGGACGCAGCAGCAGCACGGCGCGCTCGACCGCGACCTTCTCGATCGCCTGCTCGCGTCGCCCGAGCCGCGCGCGCGGGCCGCGGCGACGCGGGTCCTGCGCCACATGCGGCGCGAGGTCGACCGGCTGCTCGAGCACCTGCGCGAGCTCGTGCGGGACGATCACCCGCGCGTGCGGCTGGAGGCGGTCGTCGCGCTGAGCTCGTTCCCGCAGCCGGAGGCGGCCGAGATCGCGCTGCTCGCCCTGGAGCGCGAGACCGACCGCTTCCTCGACTACGCCCTCGAGGAGACGCTGCGCGCGCTCGAGCCCCAGTGGCGGCCGGCGATCGCCGCCGGCGCGCCCATCGCCGGCGCGAACCAGGCCGGCCTCGCTCGCCTCTTGGCGCGCCTGGACACCGCCGAGCTGGCCCGCGCGATCCCGGGCGAGGCCGTGTTCGTCGAGACCCTCGCGAGACACGACGCGGACGACGAGGACTTGACGCGCGCGGTGCACCGCTTGGCCGAGCTGCGCGGGAGCACGCCGGCGCGCGAGCTCGTCGCCGCCATCGACCGCGCCGACGCGCGGGAGGGAGGCCACGCCGACCACCTCCTGCAGCGGCTCTTCGCGGTGCTGGGCTCGCTGCCGGCGAGCGAGCGAGCGCCGCTCGCCGCCGAGTTGCGCGTGCTTGCGAAAGAGGGCCGGCGCCCTTCCACGCGCCGTTTGGCGACCGCGGCCCGGCTCGAGGCCGAGGGGTCCGCGGACGTCGTCTGGCGCGAGGCGTCTTCCTCACCGAGCGAGCTCCTGGAGCTTCTCGAAGCCGCGCCCTACCTTCGCGATCGGGTCGCGGCGCAAGCACTCTTTCGTCGGGCGCTCGCGCTGCTCGACACGCCGCCGACAGCCGCCGGCGATGGAAGCGCCCCGAAGACGGCAGCCGGCCGCTACGTGCGCATCGAGCTCCCCGGCCCTCGCCGCACGCTCACCCTGGCCGAGGTCGAGGTCCTCTCCGGCGGCGAGAACGTCGCGCCACGCGGGCGCGCCACGCAATCGAGCCTCGCCTGGGACGGCGTCCCCGAGCGCGCGCTCGACGGCAACCGGAGCGGACGCTACGGCGACGGCGGCCAGACCCACACCGCCGAGGACCGCCCCGACCCCTGGTGGGAGCTCGACCTCGGCGAGGAGCTTGCGATCGACGCCGTCGTCCTGTGGAACCGCGGCGAGGATGGCGGCCGTTATGCAGCCCGACTGGACGGGCACGTCGTGCGCGTGCTCGACAGCGAGCGCCGCACCGTCGGCGAGCACCGCGGGGACAGCGCGGCACCCGAGCGGATCGAGATCGAGCTCACTGCTCCCGCCCTGCGCCTGCGGCGCGCCGCCGCCCGCGCGTTAGCGTCCCTCGGCGTGCGCGAGGCCGACGCGGTCGCGGCGCTGCTCGAGCGCTTCGCGGACGCGGACTTGCGCCCGGCGGTCGCGGAAGCCCTCCGTTCCGTGCCGGTCGATCGCTGGCCGCCCGGCGCTCCGTCCAGGCTCGCGAACGACCTACTCGCCGCGCTCGCGGCCGGGAGAGACGCGCCCAACGGCGCTCCGGCCGGCGCATCGCCTCCCGCGCGGCCGCTGCTCGCCCTCGCCGACGATCTGGCTCCGCACCTCGAGCCCGAGCTCGCCGCGCGCCTGCGCGCCGCGCGCCGCCGCTTCGGCCCGCGGATCGTCGTGATCCGCCCGGTCCCCGACCGGCTGCTCTACGACCGCGCTTCGTTCACCGTCGCCGCCGGCCGAGCGGTCGAGCTCGTCTTCGAGAACGTCGACATCATGCCGCACAACCTGGTGCTCACCGCGCCGGGCGCGCTCGCGAAGGTCGGCCTCGCCGCCGAGCGCATGGCGGCCGAGCCCGACGCCTGGGAGCGCGCCTTCGTGCCGGCGCTCCCCGAGGTCCTCTTCGCCACGCGGCTGCTCCAGCCCGGCGGGTCCGAGACCCTGCGCTTCACCGCTCCCGACCAAGTCGGCGAGCACCCGTACGTGTGCACGTTCCCCGGCCACTGGGTGCGCATGAACGGCACGATGATCGTCGTCGGCGAGGGCGAGGAGCCGGCGGACGACACCGCCGAGCCCACGCCCGCGTCCGCCGTCCCACCGCGCCTCTTCGTGCGCACCTGGACCCTCGCCGACCTCGCGCCGCACCTCGCCGAGCTGCCCTCACGCTCGCCCGCCCGCGGCCGCGCGATCCTCGAGGCCGCCTCCTGCCTGAGCTGCCACTCGGTCGCCGGCGAGGGCGGCAGCACCGGCCCCGAGCTCGAGGACGTCACCGTGCGCTACTCCGCCAAGGAGCTCCTCGTTCACGTCCTGGAGCCCTCCGCCTCGATCCTCGAAGGCTACGAGGCCGAGCTCTTCGTGCTCACGAGCGGCCGCGCCGTCTCCGGCCGCGTCATGGCCGAGGAGCCGGGCCTCTTGCTCGTGCGCGACGATCCCTACCGCGACGACCTCCTCGAGCTCCCGCTCGCGGACATCGAGGAGCGCCGCCCGGCGACGCTATCCACCATGCCCGAGGGCCTGCTCTCGACCTTCGAGCGCGACGAGATCCTCGACCTCCTGGCGTACCTCGAGTCGCTGCGCGCGAAGGACGAGTAGCCCCCGGCGATTTGGGCAACTTTTGAGTCGTAGTCAAAGTTCTACTTTCTCGACCCAAAGCGCCCGATCAGCGCTGGGCACCCGGTTTCTTGCTGTCCACGCCGAGCTCGTGGTCGGACGGGCGGACGCCGCGCCGGAAGCGGCCGAAGCCGAAGGGCGTCGGGTCGTACTCGCCGACCAGGCCCACCTCGGTGCGCGCCGGGATCGCGTCCTCGAGTCCGACGGCCCAGAGGCACGCGTTCACGAGCGCGCGTCGCAAGCCTTCGCTCTCGAGGTCGGTCGCGGCGCCGAGGGTCGAGCACACGACGCGCTGGACGCGCTCGCCGTCGAGGGGCCGCTCGCGGATCCAGAGCACGGGCATGCGCGGGTCGTTGCGACCGTCCTCGACCGGACTCGACGAGGGTTCCATGCCGGCGAGAACCTCGCCCTCGAGGAGCACGGTGGCGTCGCCCGGCAGCTCGCGGATGGCGTAGACATCGGTCGGGCCCCAGACCTCCTCGACGCCGCGCAGGATCGGGTGATCGCGGCGAGCCGCGGGGATGACGCCGCGCGTGCTCTCGGCGCCGTGGCGGCCGTGGTGGCTCACCCAGGTCTCGCCCAGGACTTGGCGGCCAAAGCCGCCGGGCCAGTTGCGGCTGTCCCAGCTCCAGCGCGCGTAAGGGCTCGTCGAATCGGCTTCGTAGGCGAAGGCGTGGGTCGCGGTGCGGACGCCGACGATCGGGCGTCCGCTCTCGACGTACTCGACGATGCGGCGCATGTCGTCATCCGGCAGGCGGCGGAAGCGCGTGAAGAGGACGAGCAGGTCGGCCGCGTCGAGCGCCTGGAGACCGGGGATGTGGTCGCTCCGCTCGGGGTCGATCTCGCCCGTCTCCGGGTCGATCGCGAAGAGCACCGTGCAGGAAAAACCCTGGCGGACGGCGAGGATGCGCGCGAGCTGCGGGAGCGCCTCCTCGGATCGGTACTCTTCGTCGCCACTGACGAGCACCACGTGGCGACCGCGTCCAGGACCCTCGCCGCCGGCGTAGACGACCCAAGGATCCGAGCGATCGGCCTCCGCGGGTGTTGCCTGGTAGGGTGCGCGACCGCGATCGCCCACCTGCGCACTCGCGAATGCGACGAAAGCGGCGAGCAGCGCCACGGCGGGCCGGACAGCGGAGGCGACGGCGGACACGTTCATCAG
>DATKBQ010000068.1:0-9159 GCA_035546375.1 Planctomycetota bacterium
TGATCTCGACCTGGATCCACGGCACCCAGATCAGGAAGGCGACCGCGCCGAGCGTGAACAGGACGTCGTGCATCACGGCGATGACGGCGGCGATGCCGTAGCTGTACTCCGCGAAGCGCACGCGGATGAAGAGCACGGTCACGAACAGGCTCAACAGGATCGCGCGGATCGCGGAGTCGCGCAGCTCGCCGACCACCTGGCGGCCGATGACGTTGGTCTCCGGGAGCGGCTGCGCGAAGGCGTAGACCTGGCCGTTCGAGTCCCGGCGGCCCTCGATCAGCTCCTGGATCTGGGCGCGCACGGACGTTTCCGTCGTTCCCGGCGGGACGCCGGCGGTGACGATCAGGACGTTCGGCCGGTCCTCCCTCGGGCGGACCTCGACCTCGCGCAGGAGCTCGCTGCCCTGCAGCGCCTGCTGGACGTCCGCGGGAGGGTGCTCGGAGGTGAAGTACAGGCTCGAGTTGGCGCGCGCCGTGCCGTTCTCGGGCGTCACCTCGGCCTCGATCGGCCCCTTCTGGAGGATCGGCGCCAGGCCGCGCCGGATCTCGCTCTGGAAGGTGACCTCGGCCTCCTCGCCGCCGGAGGTGCCGGCGGCGGTCTTGAAGGTGACCCGGAAGTCGGTGTAGGTGCGCGAGCCGACCTCCGAGGCCGGCAGCGCAGCCACCTCGGCCGACTTCCCGATCTCGCCGGGGACCGTGGCCACCAGCTCGCGCACGCGATCGACCGTCACGGGTTCCTCGGTGCGGACCTTGACCGTCGCCCCGCCGATGAAGTCGATCCCGAGCTTCCGCTCGTTGGGCAGCCAGAAGAAGATCACGAGTCCGGCCAGGATCAGCGTGCCGGAGACGCTCAGCGCGTACTTCGCCTTGTCGACGATCTTGAAGTTCGCGTCCGCCAGCCAGCGCATCATGTTGAAGCGCTCGATCCCGCGCTGGAGCTGCAGGTGGACCAGCACCTTCACGATCACCAGCGCGGCGAACATCGAGGTCAGGACGCCGATGCACAGCGTGACCGCGAAGCCGCGGATCGGGCCGGTGCCGACGTTGTAGAGGATCAGGCCGGCGAGCAGCGTCGTGACGTTGCCGTCGACGATCGCGCTGAGGGCGTTTTCGAACCCCTCCTTGGCGGCCTGGGCCGTCTTGCGGCCCTTCTCGTACTCCTCGCGCAGGCGGTCGAAGATCAGGATGTTGGCGTCGACCGCCATGCCGATCGTCAGGATGATCCCGGCGATGCCCGGAAGCGTCAGGGTCGCCTGCAGCGCGATCAGCGCGCCGCCGAGCAGGATCATGTTGCAGATCAGGCCGATCGAGGCGAACAGGCCCAGACGCCGGTAGTACAGGCACAGGTAGACCAGGATCAGGCCGAACGCGATGCCCCCGCTCCTCAGGCCCTGGCCCAGAGACTCGAAGCCTACGGTGGCCCCGATCACCTCCTTGTGCTGCAGCTCCGGCTTGATCTTGAGCGAGCCCGAGCGCAGGACCGTGACGAGGTTGTTGACCTCCAGGTCGGTGAAGTTGCCCTTGATCTGCGACTCGCCGCGCAGCGCCTCGTTGATCTCCGGCGAGGTGGCGATCTCTCCGTTGAGGACGATGGCGATCCGGCGGCCGACGTACTTCTCGGTGAAGTCGCCGAAGGCGATCCGCGCCTCGGGGCGCATGGAGAATCCGACGGCCGGAAAGCCGATCTCGTCGGTCGTCTTCCCGATGCGCGCCAAGTCGCCGCCGGTGAACGTCCACTCCGGCGGCGGCTGCGAGACCGGGAGCAGGCGCTCGGCGCGCGGTCCCGGCTCGGCGCCTTCGGCTTCGCGCGAGGCGAACCACAGGACCCCCGGCGTCGGACCGCCGTCCGCCGCGGGGAGCGAGTTGAAGTTCGTGAGCGGGAGGTCCTCGTTCTCCGGCTTGGCGAGCCAGGTCTCGACCTTCGTCCGCTCCGTCGCCATGTCCGTGCCCAGGGCGACGAAGTCGGACTCGATCATCACCGGGTGGAAGCGCAGGTCGCCCAGGTTCTCGATCCGGTTCTGGATCGCGTCGTCGCTGGCGAGCTGGACCCGCTCCCCGGCGGGATGGGCCTCGGGCGACGTGCCCTCGTGCCCGCGGCGGATGCCGCGCAGCTCGTCCCGGACTCGACTCTCGTAGCGGATCTTCTCGTCGCCGATGCGCAGCACGCCGCCGCCGGCGGGGAAGCGATTCAGGTCCTCCTCGCTGGCCGAGATCCGGATCGGCTGCGTGGCTTCGGGGGTTCCCGGCGGCGCCACGGGCTCGGCCAGCTGCGCCGAGACGTCGGTGGCCTGGAGCGTGGTCACCCCGGGGAGGTTGATCTCGATCCGGTCCGGGCCGAGCTTGCGGATCACCGGCTCGAGCACCCCCTGGGGGTCGACCCGCTGGCGGATGATCGCGATGGTCTCCTCCATGACCTCCTCGCGACCGCCGGGACCCTCCGGGATCAGCCCCTGCTGCTCGGCCAGGTCGAAGTCGAGCTTGTAGACCAGGCGCATGCCGCCGGCGAGGTCGAGCCCGAGCTGCAGCGGGAAGGTGGGCAGGAGGATCAGGAGCAGCGCGGTCCCCACCAGGGCCGCGATCAGGACCAGCTTGCGACCGACGTTCTCGACCATGGTTCGGGGGCGCTCGGGGGATCGGGGAGCGCGCGTCGAGCGCGCTGGGCGGACAGGATGCGCTGCGGGCCGTGCGGAAGCAAAAGGCCGGAGGGAAGCCGAGCGCCGGGCGAGGCGCCGGGCCTAGACCTCGACGGCCTGGTCGAGCGCTTCCCCGCCCTGCTCCTCGGGGGCCTCGGGGACTTCGGCGCCCTTCGGCGCGCGCCGGCTCTTCTCGCCGAGCAGCTCCTTGAGGCGGGTGCGCTTGCCGACGCGCTCGCGCAGGAAGTACAGCTTGGAGCGGCGGACCTGGCCGCGGCGCGTGGTGACGACGTCCTTCACGCGCGGGTTGTGGAGCGGGAAGATGCGCTCCACCCCCTCGCCCTGGACGATGCGGCGGACGGTGATCGACTTGCGGATCCCGCGGCCGCCCAGGGCGATGACCGTGCCGATGAAGAGCTGCACGCGCTCCTTCTCGCCCTCGCGGATCAGGTAGTGGACCTCGACGGTGTCGCCGACCTGCACCTCGGGGAGGCGCGCCTTGCCCAGCTCGCGTTCGATCTCTTCGATCAGGTTCATGGCTCTCGCCGCGCCCCGGGGGCGCGCTCCGTTCGGTCGGCCGTCTCGGATGGGGTCTCTCGCTCCAGGAGGTCGGGCCTGCGGGACCGGGTGGTCTCCAGGGCCTGGCTCCGCCGCCATCGCTCGATCGCCTCGTGGTCCCCCGAGAGCAGGACCTCGGGCACGGCCCGCCCGCGGAACTCGCGCGGCCGGGTGTAGTGCGGGTAGTCGAGGGGCCCGCCCTCGCGGAAGGAGTCCTGGAGGGCGGAGCGCTCGTCGCCGAGCACGCCGGGCACCAGGCGCGCGACGGCCTCGGCCACGACTAGGGCGGGCAGCTCGCCGCCGGAGAGGACGTAATCGCCGATCGACAAGTCCTCCAGCTCCAGCTCCTCGCGCACCCGCTCGTCGAAGCCCTCGTAGCGGCCGCAGAGGAGCAGCACGCGCTCCTCGCGCGCGATCTCCTCGGCCACGCGCTGGGTGAAGGTCCGCCCGCGCGGGCAGAGGGCGAAGCGGTGGAAGCGGCCGTGGCGCGCCTCGAGCCATTCGACGCACTCGACGATGGGCTCGGGTCTGAGCACCATGCCCGGACCGCCGCCGAAGGGCCGGTCGTCGACCGTGCGGTGGCGATCGCGGGCGAAGTCCCGGAAGTCCACCAGCATGATCGTCACCAGCCCCTTCTCCTGGGCGATCCCCAGGATGCTCTCGCGCGCGTAGGCCTCCAGGGCCTCGGGGAAGAGGGTCAAGATGGCAAGGAGCAAGTCCCTTCCTCTGGAGGAAAAGGCTGAGCAGGGTAGGCGCGGCAGGAGCGGCAGTCAAGGACGCGGGGGGCGGGGTATGCGCCTGGAGAGGGCGGGGGAGCGCCGGTAGGCTCGCCGGGCGTGTTCACGGGCATCGTGGAGGCCTGCGTGGCCGTGCGGCGGGTCGAGCGGCGGGGGAGAGGGGCGCGCTTGGTCGTCCCCGCGCCGGGACCGGGGTGGGAGGTCGGGGTCGGTGACAGCGTCGCGGTGAGCGGGGTGTGCCTGACCCTCGCCGGACGCGTGGCGGCGGAAGGTGCGGCGGCGAGGTCGCAAGGGGAGCGGGAGGAGGGGGATCTCTTGTTCGACTTGTCGGCCGAGACGTTGTCCCGCACGCGGCTCGGTGGGGTGGAGTCCGGCGAGCTGGTGAACCTCGAGCGGAGTCTGAGGATCGGGGATCGGGTGGGGGGGCACTTGGTGGCGGGGCACGTGGATGGGCTGGCGAGAGTCGTGGAGGTGCGGGAGAGCGGGGACGGCGGCAAGGTGTTGGTGTTCGAGGTGGAGTCGGGGCTCGAGCGGTACCTGGTGGAGAAGGGCAGTGTCGCGCTGGACGGGGTCAGCTTGACGGTGGTCGAGCCGCGCGGGCGGAGGTTCCAGGTGGCGGTGATTCCGGTGACGCTGGAGCGCACGAGTCTGGGGGTGTCGAAGATTGGTGCGCGGGTGCACGTCGAGGCGGATTTGATCGGGAAGTGGGTCGAGCGGTTCGTGGTGCAGCGTTTGGAGGGTGGGCGGGGGGCGTAGAGGGTAGGGGGTAGGGAGCACGCGTGCAGAGGCGCGCTGCGCGCGCTTCGGCGGCCGAGTACGGCCGCCGGATTCCGCGTCCGGTTCGGCCGAAGACGGCCGAACCTACCGCGGAATTCAGGGGTAAGAGCTTCGCGCCCGAAGGTCTTGGTGAGCGGTGTGGAGCGTCGAGGTGAGGAGCTGCGTTGTCAGCCGAGTCTTCGTTGCACGCGCAAGGTGCGAGTCAGCGCTCCGTTCGATTCGACTTCCGGACGAAACTTGGAGCGCTTTCTCGACGCGGAGCACGCGAAGGGACCAGGGCATCGGCGTGGATCCGCTGTCGTGCGCGCATTCGTTTGGTACGCCGCCGCGAAATGTCCGCCGAATCATGTTCGGGAATCGGCGTGACCGAGCGAGCCTGTCGCAAGGCTTGCCCGAGCTCGTGGCACCGCCGCCGTACGAGGTGAGGCGTCCTGAAACTTGATTGGGCAGATATTTGTCGAAGCAGCGAACCCGTTCGCGCTGCGCAACGATCCTCGCCGATGACACGCGGCTGCGTTCGCGCGGCTGCACGGGCGCATCGAGCGAGCACAAGGCCAACAAGGGGAGGTTGCAGAAGGTCGCGCAGCAGCGGGGCGAGACCAACTCGTGGCACGCTTGCCTTGCGTCGAACCCTCCCGAACACGACGCAAGTAGCTCGCTCGACCCTCCACTGGGGCGCGAAGCTCTTACCCCTGAATTCCGCGGTAGGTTCGGCCGTCTTCGGCCGAACCGGACGCGGAATCCGGCGGCCGTACTCGGCCGCCGAAGCGCGCGCAGCGCGCCTCTGCACGTCCTTCGACACCCGACACCTGACCACCGTCGTGGCGCCCCAGCCACCGGTCGTCCGCCCTCGGGAGTCGCTCGCGGCCACTCCCCGCCCCCTAGAACGCCCCGAACAACACCGCCGTGAACGTCGTGATCGGCGCCGCCTCCCGGTACTCCTCGAGACTCTTCGTGATCAACCCCACCGCCTTGTCCAATTGCTCGTAGAGATCCGGATCCATCACCAGCTTCCCGATCGTCCCCTCGGCATTCCGCAACGCCGAGCTCACCGCCGCCAGATCCTCCGCCACCTGCTCGAGCCGCACGTACACCTCGTCCGACATCAACAGCTTCCCGAGCGTCCCCTCCCCCTCGCGCAGGGCCGTGCTGACCGCCGCGATGTCGTCCGCCACCTGCACGAGCTTCTCGTACACCTCGTCGTTCGCCAGCAGCTTCCCGATCGTCCCCTCCCCGGCGTTCGCTCGCTCGGCGATCTCGCGCACGCTCCGCACGGCCGCCGACGCGTCGTCCGCCACCTGTTCATCCGTCAAAAACCTGCCGATCAAGCCGCGGCCGTCGCGCAGGTTCGCCGACACCTCCGTCATGTTGCGCGAGACCTCGTCGAGCTGCGTCGCGATGCGCCCGAAGCGCGCTCCCAGCTCCTCGTCGGTCACCAGCCGCCCCACGACGCCCCGGCCCGCGCGCAGGTCCGCCGTGATCGCCGCGGCATCCGCCAGCGCCGCCTGGGCGCTCGCCACGCCTTCGGAGAAGCGCTGGGCCAGCGCCTCGTCGCGCGTCAGCACCCCCAGGAGCCCGCGCCCGGCACGCACCTCGCTGACCGCCTCCTCCAGGCCCTTGACGATGCGCGTCACGCTCTCCTTGTTCTCCTCGACGAACTCGCCGAGCCCGGTCAGCGCGCTGGTGCGCACGCCGCCCAGCAGCGCCACGTGCTCCGGCAGCGGTGGCGCTCCCGCCGGCCCCGGGTCGATCGCCACCTGCCGACCGCCCAGCAAGGTCGAGTCCTCGATGTGGATCCGCGCGCCCTCGCGCAGCGGGATCTCGAGCTCCATGCGCAAGGTCGCCGTGATGCGGCGCGCGAGCTCGGCCGAAGGGTCGAAGGTGAGCTGGTCCACCTTGCCCTGGCGGATCCCCGCCACCAGCACCGGGTCGCCCTGGCGCAGGCCGTTGGCGTCGGGGAAGTGGACCACCATCTCGTGCCGCGCGCCGAACAGGGTGAAGTCGGTGAGGAACAGCGTGTACCAGCCGAGCACCAGGAGCACGACCAGGAAAAAGGCGCCGAGCAGGAGCTGTCGTTGGTTTGCGGTCATGGGCTTCAATCCATTCTGTCACCGAGGAAGCGGACCAGGCGCGGCTCGGAGGACGAGAGGAACTCCACGGGGGTGGATACGAAGTGCAGCCGGCCGCCGTCCAGGAGCCCGACGCGGTCGGCGACGATCTTGACGCAGCCGATGTGGTGGGTGACGACCAGCGCGGTCACGCGCAGGCCCTCGCCCAGCTCGCGGATGAGCTGGTTGATCGAGGCGGCGATCTCCGGGTCGAGCCCGGCCGTGGGCTCGTCGTAGAGCACGATCTCCGGGTCGGTGACCAGGGCGCGCGCCAGCCCGACGCGCTTCTTCATCCCGCCGGACAGCTCCCCCGGCATCTTGTCGTAGACGTCGGGCACGTGGACCAGCGCCAGCTTGTCGCGCACGCGCTCGACGATCTCCTCCTCGGGCATGTCGGTCGTCTCGCGCAGGGGGAGCGCCACGTTGTCGCCGGCCGAGAGCCAGTTCAGGAGCGCCGCCTCCTGGAACACGTAGCCCATCCGCGAGCGCAGCTCGCGCAGCTCCTTGCGGCCGATGCGCGCCATGTCGTTCCCCTCCACCAGGACCCGCCCGCGGTCGGGCTTCAGGAGCCCGATCACGTGGCGCAGGGTCACCGATTTTCCGCACCCCGAGGGCCCCATGATCGCGAAGGTCTCGCCCTGCTGCACGTCCAGGTCGAGGCCGGAGAGCACCTGGCGCGACCCGAAGGCCTTGTGGACGTCCTCGAAGCGGATGATCGGCTCCTCGGCCACGCGCTCACTCCTGGAAGAAGAGCCAGGAGAGGAAGTAGTTCGACACGATGATGGCGATGATCGAGTCGCGCACCGCCTTGCGCGTCGCGTTGCCCACGCCCAGGGCGCCGCTCGTGGCGCGCAGCCCCGCCGCGCAGGAGATGATCGAGACGACGACGCCGAAGGCGAAGGACTTGATCAGGCCCGAGTAGACGTCCTTGGGCAGGTCGAGCCACCAACCGCCCCCCTGCAGCGCCTCGAGCGCCGAGTCGTAGTAGAGCGACAGGCCGACGTTGAGCTGCGATTCGGCGATGAAGCCTCCGCCGATGATGCCGATCGTGTCGCAGACCACGGTCAAGGCCGGGCACATCACCGCCAAGCTGACCACGCGCGGCAGGACCAGGAAGCTCACGCGGTCGACCGACATGACCTCCAGCGCGGCCAGCTCCTCGCTGACCGCCATCGTTCCGATCTCCGCCGCCAGCGCGCTGCCGACCGTCGCCGCCAGGATCGTGGCGGTGATGAAGGGGCCCATCTCGCGCGCCATCGAGAGCGCCACGATCGTGCCGATCTTGTCCTGCTGGCCGAAGCGCGAGAGCTCGATCCCGGTCTGCAGCGCGACGATCATGCCGATGAAGAGCCCGACCAGGAGCACCACGTGCACCACCTTGATGCCGGCCTGGAAGAGCTGGTCGGCGATCAGCTCGCGGCGCCTGGCGATCGAGCCCAGGCGCACGAGCACCTGCACCAGGAGCTCGAGCTGGTAGCCGACGTCGGCGAGGAACGAGGCGAAGAGGCTCTTCACGGCGCAGGCTCCCCGGAACCCTTCCACTGGGCCGGCCAGCCGGGGCCGGGCGGGGCAGGCGCGAGCAGCCGGAACCCATCGGGCCCCCGGCGCCAGCGCAGGAGCCCGAGCAGGAACGAGGCCTCGCGCACCGTTCCCTCGCTCGTGCGCAGGCGGCGCCCCGACCAGAGGAAGCTGAGGTAGGTCCGTTGCTCGTGGGCGTCGCGATCGCTGCGCCAGATCCCGCCCCACGAGCGCTCGCGGATCCGCTCGCCGTCGCGCTCGCGCGTGTACAGCTCGTAGATCCAGGCGTAGTGCTCGTCGATCACGGGTGTGTACCACAGCGGGTTGAGCGCCGGAAACGCGAAGCGTTCGGCGCCGTCCTCGCGGCGGTGCTGGTAGAGCGGCCACAGCTTCCGCCAGGTCCCGGTGCGCTCGCCGAGCTCGTTGGTGTCCACCCAGCGCTGCCAGAAGGGAATCACGTTCTCGCCGCGGCGCCGGGAGTGGGGGTAGGTCTCGCTGCGCACGTTGATCAGGGGGAATGGCGCCCAGACACTGTCGAGGCCGTCGCCGACGTAATGGGACCAGAAGGGCCAGAGGCGCGTGCGGTGGGCCGCCTTGCTCTTCCCCGGCCGCTGCACCAGGACCAGCGGCCAGGGAAACGCGGAGGAGCGGTAGCCGCTCTCCTCCTGCTTCGCCCAGCCGAAGAAGGGCCAGAGCACCGTCCAGGCGCGGTACGGCCCGCGCTCGGTGCGCCCCAGCAGCGGGAAGACCATCCAGCGCCTGCCGTGCTGCTCGGTGGGACGCAGGAGCCCCTCGCGCTGGTAGTGGAAGAGCGGCCACAGGAAGAAGC
>DATKBQ010000069.1:0-3641 GCA_035546375.1 Planctomycetota bacterium
GAGCCTGCGCTACGACCCGATCGAGGCGCTCGATCTCCAGGGCGTGACCCTGCCCAAGCCCATCGACGCGTGGCAGGGCACCGCCTTCAAGATCGCGTACATCGACAAAGGCGGAAAGCTGCGGATCTGGTCGGGCTCCGAGGCCAAGTTCCAGTGGAACAGGGTCCAGAACGTCGTGGACATCCGCCGCTACGGCGATCTCGACTTCAACGACGACGACGGGGACGGCAAGGCGGACGATCCCAGCAAGTCGACGGAGCGCAAGCGCGATTGAGGCCGTGCGGTACGCGGGATCCATGGCCTTGCCGACAGCGTGCCTCGCGCTGGGCGCGCTCGCGCTCTCCGCGCTTGCCAGGCAGGAACCCGCGCTCGAGCCGATGGTGCGCGCGGTCCTCGAGGCCGGCGCCGGCGCTCCGAGTGAGGGAACCGCGCTGGAGCTCGAGCGCTTCGCGCCCCCCGCCCTGCCGGTCTTCCTCGACCTGCTCTCCCGCGAGGCCACCTCGAGCGCGCCGCCCCTCGATCCCGCGGCCGAGCGCGCGCTGCTCCTTGCGCTCGCCGCGCACATCGACGCGTGCCGGCCGCTGCTAGCGGTACGCGCTCGCGCCTCCCAAACCGCCCGGCGCGCGGTGCTGGGCGTGCTCGAGATTGGCGGTGGGGCCCAGGACCTGAGGCTCGCCGCGGCCGCAGCCCAGGCGGAACGCGAGGGGGCCGAGCCGGATCCGGTGGCCCTCGCTCTCCTGGAGCGCGCCGCGCGCGCCATCGTCCTGCGCGAGGGCAAGCGAGGCTGCGATGCGCTGCGCGCGGTCTACGACGAGGCCGGCCTGGAGCTGAAGCTGCGCTGGATCCGCGCGCTCGGCGACGTCGGCTCCCAGCCCGCCCTCGAGCTGCTCGGGAGCTGGGTCGGACGGCCGGACGAGCCCTCGCTCGTGCTCGTCCAGGAGATCTCGCGCGCCGCGGCGCGGCTGGAGCCGCCCTTCGACGCGAGCCTGCGCGCGGCCGTGCGAACTTGCCTCAGCGACGGCTCGCCCGCCTTGCGGCGGGAGGCGGCGCTGGCGGTGGGGCGGCTCGGCGACGACGAGTCGCTCCCGCTGCTGGTCGCGCTGCTGGAGGGCGAGAGCGGTCCCCGGCGCAACGCATGGTGGGCGCTCAAGGCGATCACGGGCCGCAGCTTCCGCGAGGACGCGCGCCCCTGGTCGCGGTGGGTCGCCGCGGAGCAGGCTTGGTGGCGCGATCGCTCCGGGACCGTGCTGGCGGAGCTGCGCTCCGCCGACGAGGCCGTGGTCGCGGCCGCTGTCCAGGAGATCGCGGCGCATCGCTACCGGCGCCACGAGCTGGCGCTCGAGCTGTCCGCCATCGCCGGCGAGGGCAGCGCCGACCGGGCACGCTTGGTGTGCAGCGCCCTCGTCCAGCTCGGCTCGCCGCTCGCCCGCAAGGGCCTGGAGGCCTGCCTCGAGCACGAGGACGCCGGCGTGCGCCAACGGGCGGCGGCGGCGCTTCGGTCGATGGGGGGGACCGGGGGCCGCTGAGGGGTCCGTGCCGGCGGCCCCGCCTCGGCGCGAGGGCCTCAAGAAGGCCTTCCGGCGAGGTCGATGGGGCCCGAGCCGCTCCCTTCCCTGCGGTGCCCCCGCCCGTGTCGCTGCGCCCCAAGATCGCCCTGATCCTAACCGCGATCGTGCTCGGCTACGCCGCGCTCGACCACCTCTTCCAGCGCGTCACCGTCTCGCGCAGCTTCGCCGAGCTCGAGGAGGACGAGGCGCGGCAGGACATGGGGCGCGTGGCCCAGGCGATCCAGCGCGAGATCGACCACCTCGACCTGAGCTGCCGCAAGTGGGCGACCTGGGACGACACGTGCCGCTTCGTCCAGGACCAGGCTCGGCTGCCGGTGCTGGCGGGCGCGCGCGCTTGGGCGCCGCTCTTCGGCGTGCCGCGCGCGCCCATCGACGCGGCGCTGGCCGAGTGCGCCCGCACGCGGCCGGCCTACGAGCGCTCGAACCTGGGGCGCGAGACCCTGCTCGACGGGCGCGTCGACGTGCTCTACGTCTGCAACCGCGCCGGCCGCGTGCTTTGGGGCCACGTGCACTCCCCCGAGAGCGGCGAGGCGCTGGCGCTGCTCGCCCTCCCGCGCGGGAGCCTGGGCGCGCGCCATCCGTTGCTCGGGCGGCAACTGTGGGCTTGCAGCCTGCATCCCGAGCAGCGCAAGGAGCGCGCCGGAGCCTGTGCGACGTGCGCCGAGCCGCTGGTCGCGAACCAGGAGCTGGGGCCGATCCGCGGGCTCTTGATGAGCGAGCACGGGCCGATCCTGATCAGCTCGCGGCAGATCTACGACAGCCGCGGACAGGGCCCGAGCCGCGGGACCCTGATCATGGGCCGCTTCCTCGAGAGGACCCTCGTCGCGCGGCTGGCCGATTCGGTCGACGTGCGCTTCGAGGCCTGGCCGCTGGAGGGCGGGTCGCTGCCGGCGGAGGCCGGTGCCGTGCTCGACGAGGTGACGGCGGCTCCGCGTCCGGTGGTGCGGGCCCGCGACGCGGGTCTCTTGCACGTCTACACCACGTTCAACGACATCCAGATGGCGCCGGCGCTCCTGATCCGCGCCGAGGTCGACCGCGCGATCTCGGGCCGCGGGGCGCGCTCCGTGCGTTACGCGCTGGTCTCGACCATCGCCGCCGGTCTCCTGCTCCTGCTCGTGCTGCTCGGCATCTTGCAGAAGGCGGTGCTCAAGCCGATCGACCGGCTGACCCAGCACGCGGTGCGGATCGGCCAGAGCGACGACGTCTCCACCCGGCTCGACCTGCGGCGCAACGACGAGATCGGGATCCTCTCGGGCGAGCTCGACCGGATGATGGAGAAGCTGGCCGTCTCGCGGGCCGTGGTGGTGCAGACGGCGCGGGCGGCGGGGATGTCCGAGATCGCCACGGGCATCCTGCACAACGTCGGCAACGTGCTGAACAGCGTCAACGTGTCGGCCAACCTGGTGGCGGAGAGGGTGCGCGGATCCAAGGTCGCGAAGCTCCAGCGGCTCACGCAGCTCGTCGAGCAGCACGCCGGCGACCTCGGCGCCTTGCTCGCCACCGAGCGCGGCAAGAACGTCGGGCCCTACCTGGTCGAGCTCTCCAAGCTGATGGCGGTCGAGCAGGAGAGCGTCCTGCGCGAAACGCAGTCGCTCAGCGAAGGGATCGAGCACATCCGGCGGCTGGTGAGCGCCCAGCAGGGCTACGCCTCGCGCACCGGGTTGCGCGAGCCCACCTCCATCGCGGAGCAGATCGAGAGCGCGATCCAGATCAGCGCCCAGGCGTGCTCCGGCGCCGGGGGGGTCGAGATCGAGCGCCGGATCGAGGAGCTGCCCGCCGTGCGCCTCGACCGCCACAAGCTGATCGAGATCCTGGTCAACGTGCTCAAGAACGCGCGCCAGGCGATCGAGGAGGCGGCGCCGGAGCGGCCGAGGATCGCCGTCGTGCTGCGTGCCGACGGCGCTCACGCGCGCATCGAGGTGCAGGACAATGGCGTGGGCATCCCGGCCGAGAACTTGGCGCGGGTCTTCAACCACGGCTTCACGACCAAGCGCGAGGGGCACGGCTTCGGCCTGCACGCATCCGCCAACGCCGCCAAAGAGCTCGGCGGCTCGCTCTCCGCGCACAGCGGCG
>DATKBQ010000070.1:0-3270 GCA_035546375.1 Planctomycetota bacterium
GACTGGTCCAGGGTCTTCTGGTAGGTGGTCATGGTCAGCTCCGGATGGTCGTTCCCAGGGTCTCGCCCCGGACCACGCGCTCGATGTTGCCTTCCTCGAACAGGTTGAAGACCACCACCGGCAGGCCCGACTCCAGGCACAGGCTGATCGCGGTGGAGTCCATCACGCGCAGGTCGCGCTCCAGGAACTCGCGGTGGGTCAGGTTGGCGAGCAGGCTGGCGCTGCGGTCCAGGCGCGGGTCGCAGGTGTACACGCCGTCGACCTTGGTGGCCTTGAGCAGGACGTCGCAGGCTAGCTCGCGCGCGCGCAGGGCGGCCGCCGTGTCGGTGGTGAAGAACGGGTTCCCGGTGCCGGCCGCGAGCAGCACCACCCGGCCCTTGGCCAGGTGCGCGAGGGCCCGCCGGCGGACGAAGGGCTCGGCCACCTTGGCGATCTCGATCGCGGTCAGGACCCGCGTGTCGACCCCCAGCCGCTCGATCGCGTCGGAGAGGGCGAGCGCGTTGATGACCGTGCCGAGCATGCCCATGTAGTCGGCGCTCGCGCGCGCCAGGCCGGCGAAGGTCGAGCCGCGCAGGATGTTGCCCCCGCCGGCGACGATCGCCACCTCGACCCCCAGGCCGGCGACGTGGGCCACCTGGCGCGCGACGCGGTCGATCGACTCGGGGTCGAGCCCCTGGCCCGTGCGCGCGTCGCCCAGCGCCTCGCCCGAGATCTTGAGCAGGACGCGGTGGTAGCTCACGGCGCCTCGCCTCAAGCGCCGACCTGGAAGCGCTCGAAGCCCAGGATCGCCGCGTTCTCGCCGAGGGCGGAGAGCAGGGCGGTGGTGACGATCACGTTCGGGTCGTGGACCCACGGCTGCTCGAGGAGCACGGAGCCGGCGAGGAACTTCTCCAGCTTGCCGGCGACGATCCGCTCGCGCTTGTCCTCGGGCTTGGCGAGCACCTCCTCGCTCTCCCGGTAGATCGCGCGCTCGCGCTCGACGACCTCGGCCGGCACGGACTCGCGCGAGAGCGCGACCGGCTGGAAGGCGACGATGTGCTTGCCCAGGCTGCTCAGGAACGGCGCCGCCTGGGCCTCGGGAGCGGTCGTCCCCACGGCCACCAGCGCGCCCTTCTTCTGGTCGTGGTGCACGTAGCCGCCCACGCGGCCGTTCGGCGCCTCGAGGTACGCGATCTGGGCGATGCGCATGTTCTCGCCGAGCTTGCCCGCCACCTCCTTGACGGCCTCGGAGACCGTGGCGCGGGTGGACTTCAGGGACTGGCCCAGGAGCTCCTCGACCGAAGCCGGCCGGAGCTCCTCGACGTGCATGGCGAGCGTCGCGAGCAGGTTCGTGAAGTTCTCGTTGCGGGCGACGAAGTCGGTCTCGCAGGTCAACGCGACCATCGCCCCCGAGCGCGCGCCGCTGCCCAGGAACATGCCGACCAGGCCCTGGGCCGTCTCGCGGCCGGCGCGCTTGTCGGCGCTCTTCAGGCCGCTCTTGCGCAGGTGGTCGATCGCGGCCTCCAGGTCGCCGCTGCTCGCCTCCAGCGCGCGCTTGCAGTCCATCATCGGCGCGCCGCTGCGCTCGCGCAGCTCCTGCACCATCTTGGCGGTGATCGTCATGGGCTCGACTTCCCTGTGCACGTTCGGCCGCTCCCCTCCCCCCCAAAAAAAGGGGGGGGAAGGCGGGCGGGGCCCGATCCGCTATTCGCGCCGAAGCTCGCTGCGCGCTTCGGCGGCCACTTCCTCGGACTCGGAGTCGCTCTCCTTCCCCGGCTCCGGCTCGGGCTCCGGCTCGACCGCGCGCAGAGCCTCGCCCGCCGGCTCGAGCGGCTCCTCGAGCCCCTCCTCGTCCTCCTCGCCGCCCGGCTTCAGGCCGCGCAAGGCGGGCACCGGGCGGCGCGATCGCAACCCGGGCGGCGGCACGTTGCCGCGCGTCGGCCGCGGCTCGTCGGAGGGGGCCAGCGCCTCCTCCGACTTCTCGGCACGGCCCATCGAGGCCACCGACTCGCGCCGGTTCGCGCAGCCCTCCTCGACCGCCGTGACCAGCCGCTCCAGCAGGAGCCGCACCGACTTGAGAGCGTCGTCGTTGCCGGGGATCACGATGTCGACCAGCGAAGGGTCGCAGTCGGAGTCGAGAATGCCGATGACCGGGATGCCGAGGCGGCGCGCCTCGCGCACGGCGTTCACCTCGCGCGCGGGATCGACCACCACCGTCGCCCCGGGGATGGACGACATCTCGCGGATGCCGCCCAGGTTGCGCTCGATCTTGCGGCGCTCGCGGCGCAGCGTGGAGACCATCTTCTTGGAGTGGGCGGCTAGCGTGCCGTCCTCCTCCATGGTCTCCAGCTCCTCGAGGCGCTTGAGGCGGCTGCGGATCACGGAGAAGTTGGTCAGCGTGCCGCCGATCCAGCGCTCGGTGACGACCGGCATCCCGGTGCGCTGGCCCGCGTCGTGGATCACGCCCTTGACCTGGCGCTTCGTTCCGACCCAGAGGATCTGCTGGCCCTCGGCGGCGATGTGGTAGAGGAAGTTCTGGGCTCGCAGGAGCCCGCGCAGGGTCTCGCGCAGGTCCATGATGTGGATCAGGTTGCGCCGCCCGTAGATGTACGGGGCCATCTTCGGATTCCACCGCGACACGCGGCATCCGAAGTGCACACCTGCGTCGATGAGCTGCTTGACCGTGACGGTTTCCATGAAGGGGGCCGGGCCGGACGACGGCACTGCGGCTGAGGCCGCAGGGCTTGGTCGCGTGCGGAGCCAACGGCCATCCACAGGGCCCTTCCCGGCCCGGTAGGGGCCAGGGAGGTGCTTCCCCGTCGCTACGATCGATGGCTCGAGCCCCGCGGAGACCCGGACGTCCGGCGTTGAGCGGGCTGGGATTCTAGCGAGGAGCCCCCCACTGTCAACGCCGGGGCCGGGAAGCCCGGCCGAAGCTCTTACGGAATCCTCGGAAGCCGAGGGGGGCTTGGCACGATAGTCTTTGCCGGTTGCTCGCCCCCGCCCCCCCCATCCGACCCATTCCAGGGACGCTGCCTGCGGCGAAAATGCGCATTCGTATCCAGGCCCATCAGGGCTGGAGCTTCGCCCCTACATGCAGCAGGCACCCTTGATCTTGGTCTGCGATCACCGGGGCGAAGGCCTCGCCGAGACGGCGCTCGCACTGGAGGCCTCGGGCTGGAAGATCGTGCTCAGCGGCAGCCTGCGGCAGACCCTCGAGAGCCTCGCGCGCGGCGAGCCGGCGCTGGCCATGATCGACCCGCTCGCGGCGGGAGGAGCGCTCGAGCTGGA
>DATKBQ010000071.1:0-4131 GCA_035546375.1 Planctomycetota bacterium
CAGCGCGAAGGTGACGCCGCTCAGGGCCGCGAGGACGTTGCCGAGAACGGGATCGGGCGCGGTGGCGAGGGGCGCTTCGGTCCCGACGAAGAACATGCCCATGCCGAGCGCGATCGCGGCCATCAGCGCGACGTCGCGCGGGCGGATGGGCTCGCCCAAGAGCCGCGGGCCGAGCAGCAAGACGTACAGCGGTGCCGTCGACTGGAGGAAGATCGTGTTGGCCGAGGTGGTGAGCTTGTTCGCGGCGACGAACAGGATCACCGTCGCCGCGTAGACGACGCCGACCGCGAGCGTGCGCCGGCTCCAGCCCCGCCGCGCCGCCGGCAGGAGGGCAATCAGCGCGAGCGCGGCGATCCCGGAGCGGAACGAAGCGACCTGCCAAGCGCCGAGCGAGCAGGCTTTGATCGCGGCTCCGCCGGTGGAGAAGAGCGCCGCGGCGGCGAGGACCTGGAGGCGCGGGACCGCTCGGGAAGCCACGGCGCGGCACGATGCGCGCGCGCGCGCCGGATCGCAAGACCCGTGGGGCTATCGGCGATGCGGGCTCTAGAAGATGCCCCGGATCACCAGCAGGAGGCCGACGACGAACAGCGGGATCCCGATCACGGCGCCGATCAGCGTCAGGCAGAGCACGGCGCCGGCCGCCATGAGCGCGAGGCCGATCACGACGACCAGGAAGCGGCCGAGGGCCTCGATCAGCCAGGCGATGAGCTGGCCGAGGAAGACGAAGGGGCGGAGGGTCCAGTGGACGGAACGGGCGGCGTCGCTCATCGCGTGTCTCCGAGGAAGCGCCAGGTCAGCGGGTAGCGGAAGCGCACGCCCTGCGCGGCTTGCACGGCGGCGACGATCACGGCGACGAGCTTGAAGAGCCAGAGGGCGAGCAGCATCGGGAGGCCGATCAGGCAGCAGACCAGGACCCACGCGAGCAACCCCCAGAGAAGCAGGGAGATCTGGAACTGGAGCGACTCGCGGCTGTGGTGCTCGACGTAGGGATCGCTGTCCTTGAAGGCGAGCCAGATCACGAGCGGCGGCAGCCAGCCGATGGGAATGAAGAAGGACAGGGCCAGGTCGATGAGCGCCGTCAGGTGGGCGGCCATGGCCCAGGCCTGGCTCGCGCCGCCGGGGCCGCTCGGACCGGTCGGAGGAGACCCCGGCGGAGCGCCGGGAGGCGGCGGAGGCGGCGGCGAGGGCGGAGGGATCGGCGGGGGCGGCGCGCCGGGCTCGCCGTGGCGCACCACGTGGACCTCGGCCTCGACCTCGACGGGCTCGCGCCGCGGAGAGCCGGGCTGGGGGGCTGTGGGCTCGGTCATGGCAAAGGCTTCCTTCGCTCCTTGAAGCGCCGGCTGCCCCAGGATGCGCGGAATCCCGGGAAAAGAATGCGCCGAGGGCTCGCACCCTGCCCTGGAGCGCACCGGATCGGCACTATCGTAGGTCGCTTCGGTTCCGATGGCCAAGGATCGCAAGACAGCCGGCTACCTGCACGGCTTCACGCCCCAGGAGCAAGAGCGCCTCTACCGCCAGGCGCGCTTCGTCGAGCACCGAGTGCACGACCGGCTGCCGTACCGACGCTCGAAGCGCCTGATCGAGGTCGGGAGCGGCGTCGGGGCCCAAACCGAGATCCTGCTGCGCCACTTCCCGGACCTGCACATCACCGGCGTCGACCGCTCGGAGACCAACCTCGAGCAGGCGCGCCGGCACCTGGGCAAGCTGCCCTGGGCCGACGGGCGCTACGAGTTCGTGCAGGCCGACGCCAGCCGGCTGGAGTTCCCGGCCGACAGCTTCGACTCGGCCTTCCTGTGCTGGATCCTCGAGCACGTCGCCGACCCGCTGCTCGTGCTCTCCGAGACCCGCCGGGTGCTGCGGCCGGGCTCGCCGATCGTATGCACGGAGGTCCAGAACGCGAGCTTCTTCGTCGACCCCTACAGCCCGCAAACGCTCTCCTACTGGATGGCGTTCAACGACTACCAGATCGAGCTCGGCGGCGACCCGTTCGTCGGCGCGAAGCTCGGGAACCTGCTGCAGGCGGTCGGCTACCGTGACATCCAGACCGAGGTGAGGACGATCCACCTCGACAACCGCCTGCCCGGCGAGCGCGCCGAGTTCCTGGCCTACTGGACCGAGCTCCTGCTGAGCGGAGCGCCGGTCCTGCAAGCGGCCGGCAAGGTCTCCGCCGAGCTCGTCGAGGGCATGACGGAAGAGCTGCGCCTGGTCGCCCACAACCCGAACGCCGTCTTCTTCTACTGCTTCATCCAGGCCCGCGCCGTCGTCCTGTGAAACGCAACTTTTGACTACGACTCAAACTTCTACTTTCTCGCGCGAACCAGCTCGCCCAGCCCGCTCCGGCCCGTAGCAGCCTCCCTGACAGCCGCATTCGACGTGAACTTGGAAGCTCGCCTGGCGGCTCAAACTCCCCGTTTCACGTCGCGCAGCAGCTCCCCCAGGAGCCTCCCCCCCGTGGCCTCGCGGTCACCGTCCTCGAGCAGCTTGCGGTTCGACGCCTCGTCCGGATGGATGCGCACGCCGTCGCCATGCAAGAGCGAGAGCGACAACCGCTCGCCCTCGCAGTCCAGCTCCAGGATGCGCACCGACACGCGCTGCCCCGCCTGCAGGACCGCCTCGAGCCCCTGACCTGCCTGTAGCCCCGCCTGCGAGCGGTGGACGAGCCCTTCGACGCCGCGCCGGATCGCGACGAACGCGCCCGCCGGACGGAGACGCGTCACCACGCCCTCGACGATCTGCCCGACGTAGTGGGACTGCTCCAGCCGAACCCACGGGCTCTCGCCCATCTGCTTCAACCCGAGCGCGATCCGCTTGCCGCCGCGCTTGATCGCGAGCACCCGCGCCTCGACCGCCTGCCCGACGCGCAACACGTCCCGCGGATCCGCAACGCGCTCGTAGTCGATGTCCGACACGTGCACGAGCCCCTCCATGCCCTCCCCGAAGGCCACGAACGCGCCGTAGTCCTCGACCCGCGTCACCCGCCCTCGCACGACCTGCCCCGGAGCCAGCGACCCGATCCTCCGCTGCCGCTCGCTCTCCCGCTCGCGATGCAACACCAGCTTCCGCGACACGACCACCCGCTGCCGATCCGGCGGCACCTCGATCACCTCGCACACGAGCGTCTTCCCGACCAGCACCTCCTGCGCCTGCTCCCGAGGCAAGCCGCTGTGCGAGCGCGGCATGAACGCGTGCAGCGGCCCGATCTTCATCTCCAGCCCACCGCGCGCCGCCCGGATCGCGCGAGCATGGACCACGCTGCCCAGCTCGAGGTCCTCCCATGTCGCGAGCGGCCGCTCTTCGCGCCGCGCCAGGATCCAGAGGCCTTCTTCCTGGCCACGGAGCGTGAACTCGTAGCCCTCGCCGACCCTAGGGTCGCGGTCGAACCGCCTGCGCGAGATCACGCCCTGCATCCGGGGGCCGAGCTCGACGAAGACGTCCTCGCCGTAGACCCCTACGATCGTCCCTGGCCACACCTTCAACGTGTGCGGCCCGTGATCGCGGGGCGATGTGTGGCTGGACCTCATGGGTAGAGGATCAGTGTACGCGTCCGGTCATTCCATGGCCGCCGGCCGCCGGCGCACGGCCACCCGGCTAGCGGTTACCGCGTCGAGGGTAATCAGTTCGGGAGCTGGCGGAATTCAGCGCCACACGCGGCGGCGCAGCCCCAGGGGATCAGTCCATTAGAGCACTACAAGCCAATCCAAGGGGGTTACCACCTCGCGGAAATCGACAAAATGACCGGGCAATCGTTATCAGACTCGTAGATTCAACTCCTTAAGATCGGCTCTCCTGCACCTTGAGTGGGTCAACGCGAGCTGTTTTCCTCCCCCCAACCAGCCCCCCAGGCGGGGCGAGAGGCCGGTTGGGGGGAGGAAAACAGCCTGGCGGAGGCTCTCGGCGGCTTCCTGCGCCGGGCCGGTGGGGCACGCCGGACCACCGCAGGAGACCGCGCGGCGCCAGTGGGATCTGCCCGCGAGGCGAGGCGCCACGGCACCCCGGGATCTTGCGGTTTCGTGCGCGAAACAGGCTCCAGGGCCTGCCGGCCCGGTTTCCGGGGACCCACTCAACGTTGAGGAGAGGCATATTTCTGCGGCTTCCGGAAAGTAGCGCATCGCTCTTGCCTTACCCTCGCCG
>DATKBQ010000072.1:0-2768 GCA_035546375.1 Planctomycetota bacterium
AAGCTGGCTGGCGCTGCCCGTCCGGGTGGCGGTCTCGATCCGCTCGTGCAGCTCGATCGCTTCCTCGCGATCTTCGGCGTGCATCCGCTCCAGCACCCGCCGCGAGCGCGCGAGCAGCTCCTCCACTGCCGGATCGCGATCCGCCGGCGCTGGTGGGCTCCCTTCCTCGAGGGACCCGCCCAGGTTGCCTGCGCCGGGGGCGCCGTCGAGGATCGCGCCGTCCGGGTCGGCCCCGGGGCCCCAGCCTTCCTCCAGCGCTTCGCCGCGCGATTCGTACAGCTCCCGGATCCGCCGCTGCCCGGCCGCGATCTCCTCGGGACTCCGGACGCGCAGCGCGTTGGCGATCGTGACGTGCCTGGCGGCGCCCGTCCGCTTCTCCACGGCCGCGACCTCGAGGATCCCGTCGAGATCGAGGCGCATGCGGCAGAGGATCTCGTTCGGCTCTTCGGTCTCCGTCAGGCCCTCGACCCGGAAGTCTCCCACCAGCACGTTCTTCAGCGCATCCTCGTCGTCTCCCTGGTAGACCTGGACGTCGACCTCCGTCTGATACGGGTACGCCGTGGCATACCGCTCCGTGCGCGTCACCGGCAGCGGCGTGTTGCGCGGGATGATGGGCCGGTAGCAGTGCGGATACGGGACGCCGCCGCGCTCGCCGAGATAGGAGACGCCGAACGAATAGGGGGAGATGTCGACCAGGACGCGCTCGACGGCGTGCCCCGCCAGGCGCGAGGCGAGCACGCCGGCGCCGAGCGCCACGCACAGATCCGGGTGCACGTCCTGCCGGGGCTCGAGGCCCGTGCGCTCCCGCAGCAGCGTCGAGATCAACGGTGTCCGTGTGGAGCCGCCCACGAGCAGGATGGCGTCGAGCGCGGCCGGCGTCCTGCCCGCATCCTGGAGCGCCCGGGACGTGCTGTCCAGCGTCGATTCCACGAGCGGGCGGACCATCGCCTCGTAGTCCTCGCGCGAGAGCTCGACGTCGAGGTGCAGCGGCGTGCCGCGCTCCACGACGAGCGCCTCTTCGCGAACGGTGACGTACTGTTCGAAGCTCAGTTTCTTCTTGGCTTCTTCGGCAGCCCACCACAGGCGGGCCCGCGCCACGGGGTGCGCCGCAAGATCGACCCCGTGCCGGGCCTGAAAGACTTTCGTGAGGTGCGCGGCCAGCAGGTCGTCGAAATCGTCCCCGCCGAGCTGGTTGTTGCCGTGGCTCGACAGCACTTCCGTCACGTCGCCTTCGATCGTGACCACGGACACGTCGAACGTGCCGCCGCCGAGATCGTAGACGAGTGCCGTGTGCCGCGTGCCGTCTCCGTAGCCATACGCAAGGCTCGCCGCGGTCGGCTCGTTGAGGATCCGGACGACGTCGAGGCCGGCGAGGAGGCCGGCTTCGCGCGTGGCGTTGCGCTGCGCGTCGGAGAAGTAGGCGGGCACCGTGATGACCGCCTTCCGCGGATCCTCGCCCAGGACGCGACCCGCCCACCCGGCCAGCTCGCGCAGGATCAGCGCCGAGATCTCCTGGGGCGTGAACCGCTTGTCCCCGAGCGCGACGGTGTCCTCGCTGCCCATCTTCCGCTTGACGCTGCGCACCGTCCGCTCCGGATAGAGCGCGTGCTGGTTGCGCGCCGCTTCGCCGACCAGCAGCTCTCCCGAGCTCGAGAAGCCCACCGAGGACGGCAGCATCCGCGTGTCTCCCGGTCCCAGCACCCGGATCTGTCCGTCCACGAAGGCGGCGATCTCCGAGTTCGTGGTTCCCAGATCGATCCCGACGATGACCTCATTCATGCGTGGCCCCCGATGCCGGCTGGCAGGAGACCTTCACCTGCGCCGGGCGAAACACTTCTCCACTCCACTCGTAGCCCGATCGGTACACCTCGAGGACCGTGCCGTCGGCAACGGCGCTCGTGTCTTCCTTGTCGATGGCGTTCATCAGGCGGGGATCGAACGGCTGTCCCTTGCAGCGGATCTCGCGAACGTCGAGATCGTCGAGCGTCTGGTCGAGGCGCGCGAGGCCCAGCTCGTAGCCCCTGGTCAGCGCGGCCACCGACTCGGCGTGTGGATCGGGCTGCCGCCTGCCGAAGACGCGCGCCAGCCAGCGCTGGCCGCCTTCCGTGGAGAGCCGCGACTCGACGGCGCGGGCCGATTCGATGCCGCGCTCGAGCCGGTCCCGCAGATCGATCAGCGCGGCCAGCATCTGCCGTCGAGCCCGGCGCTCGGCCTCGCGCTGCAGGTCCCGCTCGCGCTCGCGCCAGACGGCGGGAATGTCGTCAACCGGCCGGCCCGCCTGCGCCCCGAGCGTGGTGTGGAGCTCCTTGAACGCCCTCCCCTGAAGCTTGACCTCGTGGGTGAGCGCGGTCATCGCCGCCCACAACGTGTACGAGTCGACCGGCCGGCTGGGCCCGCCGTCCTCTGCCGGTTCCTGATCGGCCAGCGCGGCGAGCAGCTCGCCATCGATGCCCTCGGGTGGATCCTCGCCCGCCAGGGCACCGTCGATCCACTCCTCGAAGCGGCGCACCAGCTCGTCCCGGCTCATCGTCACGACCATCCCTCTCGGCGTGCGAATGTCAACTTCCAACTTCCAACTTCCAACTTCCAACTCCGAGCGACCAACAACCAACCCTGATCCGACAATAATCGGTGCGCCGTCGGTTCAAGGTGCAGGGTGCAGGAGTGCAAGGTTCGCCTGAAACGTTCAAGGTTCCGAGTGCAGGGTGCGCTGACGAGCGGACCTTCGAACGCCCACTGCCGGTGACTGGAAGACTGGGGCAAGAGGC
>DATKBQ010000073.1:0-3500 GCA_035546375.1 Planctomycetota bacterium
CTGGCGCTTGAAGAACTGCACCGCGCGCTCGTGCTCCTTCGCCGCCTTCAGGCTGTCGAAGGTGCCGGCGCCGCTTGCCGGTCTGCGGGTCCTTCTTGCGCGAGGAGAGCCGGTACTTGCCCGATTCCAGCTTGCGGATCACACCCCATGCTGCGCGCGGCGCCGCCCGGGATTGCCGGTTCCGGGAGCTCGGCGGGCCCGCCTCGCCGGAGGCCGCGCGGCTCGGCTAGGCCGGCACCGGCGGCGCGAGTACCGTTGGCGCGATGCCGGGGATGGCGGAGGGAGAGCACGCGACGATGCACGCGGGGGGCCTGGAGGACGCGGGCGGCGTACCCGAGGAGCTGCGCTCCTTCGGCCCCTACACCTTGCTCGAGGAGCTGGGGCGCGGGGCTCAGGGGGTCGTCTACCTGGCGGAGGACGAGCGGCTGCACCGCAAGGTCGCGCTCAAGATGCTCACCGGGGCGGCGGCGCACTCGGCGGCGGTGCGCGAGCGGTTCCAGCGCGAGGCCGAGACGGCCTCGAAGCTCGACCATCCGGGGATCTGCGGCGTCCACGAGGTGGGCGAGGTGCGCGGCATCCCCTACATCGCGATGCAGCACGTGCGCGGGACGACGCTGGCGTGCGCTCTGCGCCAGGCCCGCGAGGGTCGCGTCGCCGCGCCGGGCGATTCCGGGGAAGCTACCGCGACGCTGATCGGGAAGGACGCGATGCACGACGTCCTGCGCCTGGTCGAGCGCGCGGCGCGGGCGCTGCACGCGGCGCACGAGGCGGGGCTGGTCCACCGCGACGTCAAGCCGGCCAACATCATGATCACGCCCGAGGGCGAGCCGGTGCTCTTGGACTTCGGGCTCGCGCGCGACGTCCTCGATCAGGGCGAGGCGCTGACCGAGACCGGGCAGGTCATGGGCACGCCGGCCTACATGGCGCCCGAGCAGCTGCGCGGCCAGCGCGAGAAGATCGACCGGCGCACCGACGTCTACGGGCTCGGCGTGACCTTGTACGAGTGCCTGACGCTCCAGCGGCCCTACGACTCGCCCTCCTTCGAGGCGCTCTACCACCAGATCCTGCACGGCGCGCTGCCCGATCCGCGCCGGCTCAACCCGCGCATCCCGCCCGACCTCGGCACGATCCTCGAGGTGGCGCTGGAGCGCGAGCGCGAGCGGCGCTACCCGAGCGCGCTCGAGCTGGCCGAGGACATCCGGAGGCTGCGCGCCTTCGAGCCGATCCGGGCCAAGGCGGCCGGCCCGCTCACCCGGGCGCGCAAATGGGTCCAGCGCCACCCGGCGCGGGCGGTGGGGATCGGCGCGGGGCTCCTGTTCCTCGTGACGGGCACCGCGTTCGTCATCGGGCAGCGCCTGGTGAGGCTGCGCGCGGCCGCCGGGCACATCGCCCTGGCCGAGGCCCAGCTCGGCGCGGGCGACTTCGCCGCGGCCCTCGATGCGGTGGCGCGCGCCCGCGAGCAGGACCCGCTCTCGACGCGCGCCCTCGAGCTCAAGGCCGAGGTCGAGGCGGCGCGCGACTCGGCGCTGCGCGCGGCGCGCCGCGACGCCGACATGGCCGCTGCGGCGGCGGCCCGCGAGGAGGCGGAGCGCAAGGAGCGCGAGCACGCCCTCGTCCGAGCGGCGATCGTCGCCCTGGCGGATGAGCTCTCGGCCGAGCGCGGCCGCGTGCTCGACGCCTACGCGCCGCGCGCGGCCCGCGGCGCCTTCGCCAGCGGCGAGCGCGAGCTCCAGCGGCTCGGGCTCGAGGCCGAGCGGCTGGTCCAGGAGTCGCGCGAGGCCCTCGAGCGCGCACAGCGGCTGGAGGCCCCGTGGATGGAGCTGTCCCCGGGCGGGCCGGCGCCGGACCCGGGATCGGCCGCGAGCACCGACACCCACGCCGCCTTCGCCGACTTCTACCTCGCGCGCTGGCGTGAGGCGGTCAGCGACGGCGACCTCTCGCGCGGGGAGCTCTTCCGCTCGCTGGTCGAGCGCCACGACCTCGGCCGCGAGCACGCGGGCGAGCTGCGCGGCCGCGGGACGCTCCGCCTCGCCGTGGCGCCGGCCGACGCCGAGCTGTACCTCTTCCGCTACGAGCCCTACGAGAGCCTGCGCTCGGACGATCCTGTGCCGCGCCTCGTGCCGGTCCCCACGGCGGGGATCGGCCGGGCGCGGCCGGGGGAGTGGTCGGGCGGCTTCCACCCCGGCGACCCGTGCTTGGTGATCGCCGAGGTGGAGCCGGCCTCCCCCGCAGCGGCCGCGGGCCTGCGCGCGGGCGACCTCGTGGTCCGCGCGGGTGGCGAGCCGTGCGGCGAGGGCTTGTTCCTGCTCGGCCGCGCGGGCGACGCGCCGGCGAGCGCTCTCGCGCGCATCGTCTCGCTCAACGGGATCGAGGTCGCGAACCGCTTCGACTGGGCGCGCGTTCCGCCGCGCGGCGCGGCGGACGAGGTCGCCTGCGCCGGGCTTGCCGAGGCGATCACCGGGTACCGGGGCGACCTGCGCATCGCCGGCGCCGCGGAGCTGGTGAACGGCGGTGCGGGCGACGTGCCGCTGGCGCTCGTGTGCCTGCGCGGCGGCGAGCCGCTCGCGCTCGACGTGCCGGCGGGGCAGCGCGCCGGGCTGCGCGGCGAGCCGACCGCGTACCCGCTGATCCTGAGCGCGGAGAACCGGATCGAGGCCTCGCGCCCGCTCGATCTCGACCCGGGCTCGTACCTCCTGCTCGCGCGGCGCGCGGATTTCGAGGACCTGCGCTACGCGTTCGTGGTGCCGCGCGGCGGCGCGGTCGAAGCGCGCTTGGCGCTCCTGCAAGCGGGTTCCACGCCGCCGGGGTTCGTCTACGTGCCGCCGGGAGAGTTCGTCTACGCCGGCGACGCGCAGGCGCTCGAGCCGGCGCCGCCGCAGACGCGTGATCTCGAGGGCTTCTTCATCGGCAAGCGCGAGGTGACGCTCGGGGAGTGGCGGGAGTTCCTCGACGACCCCGCGACGCGCCGGCGCATGGAGGAGCACCCGGAGCCGATCTACGTGCCGCGCGAACCCTCCAGGGTCATCCCGGAGGCGAACCTCGGCGCACCGGATACGCCGGTGATGGGCATCTCCTGGGACGACGCGCGCGATTACCTCGATTGGCGCAACGCCCGGGCCGCGGCGCGCGGCGAGCCGTGGATCTACGAGCTGCCGAGCGAGGCGGAGTGGGAGAAGGCGGCGCGCGGCGTGGACGGGCGGAGCTTCCCGTGGGGCGAGCGCTTCGACTTCGACCTCGCGAGCGGGCTGCACACGCGGCCGCTCACGCTCCACGACGCCCCCGGCGGCTACCAGCCGCGCGACGAGTCGCCGTACGGGGTGCAGGACACCGCGGGCGGACGCCAGGAGTGGACGCGCGATCCCTACCCGCGCGATGCGGGCGGGCGGATCCTCTACCGCTGGCGCGGCGGATCCTGGCAGTTCGCGCGCGAGCAAGGCTTCCGCTCGGCCAGCCGGGGCTTCGGCACGTCGAGCTTCGCCGCCGGGACCACGGGATTGCGC
>DATKBQ010000074.1:0-2142 GCA_035546375.1 Planctomycetota bacterium
CACGGCAGCTCCTGACGCCGCCGCGCCAGCTCGTCGCTGCGTCGCGTGAGCTCCTTCTCCGCCTCCAGCAGCTCGAGCCGCGCGGCGAGCCAATCGTTGCGTGTCCCGATCATGTGCTTCGTCATCGGTCTTCTCTCCTTCGAATCGTTCTCGATACGACCAGGTCGCTCCTGGTCATGACATAGATTTAGCAGCGGATATCGAAGGATGGGAGTTACAAGTGTGGCGGGGTCCCGATGGACTCGTCGATCACTGCCGCGGCGCGTGCGCTCGCCGCGGGTGATCCCCTCGGCGCACTGAACGGGGTGCCTTGCGCGACGACGTGCCTGCGCTCGCGCTGCGAGGGATGCGGGCGACGATACATCATGATGTGTCATCTTGATGACCGACGATCCGAGGCCTTCTCCCGAAGCAGCCAAAGAAGTCGGTGGATCAAGACCACATGCGACGGCTCGGGCCCTCGCCTTCCAGGAAGCGCTCGCGCGGCTCGGGGTCGGCGGCCGCGAGCCGGACACCGATTCCGACGAACCCGTCGCAACCGTCGGGGGAAGTAGTTAGTTAGTGCAAGCCCGGTCGAGCGCGACGGCGACGCGCGGCCGTAGAATGTCTGGAGCCCATGCCCCTGCACGTCGGCTCCCGGATCGGGCCCTACGAGGTGAACGGTCTCCTCGGCGAGGGCGGCATGGGGCAGGTGTTCCGCGCGCGCGACACCCGGCTCCACCGCGAGGTTGCGCTCAAGGTCCTGCCCGACGGCCTCGCCGCCGACCCGGATCGCGTCGCGCGCTTCGCGCAGGAGGCGCGCGCGCTGGCGGCGCTCAACCACTCGGGCATCGCGGCCATCTACGGTCTCGAGGAGGCGCACGGGACCCACGCCCTGGTGCTCGAGCTGGTGCCGGGCCCGACCCTCGAGGACCGCCTCGCGCGGGGTCCGATCCCGGTGGCGGAGGCGCTGCGGCTGGCAGAGGGCATCGCGGCGGCGCTCGAGGCGGCCCACGAGCAGGGGATCGTGCACCGCGACCTCAAGCCGGCGAACCTCAAGATCAGGGACGACGGCACGGTCAAGGTGCTCGACTTCGGGTTGGCGAAGGCGCTGCGTCCGGCTGGGGCCGAGGCCTCGGCACCGCTCGCCTCGGATGCCGCGACGCTGGCTGCCACCCGACCGGGAGCGATCCTGGGCACGGTCGCGTACATGTCGCCGGAGCAGGCCCGGGCCGAGCCGGTGGACACCCGCACGGACGTCTGGTCGTTCGGCTGCGTGCTCTACGAGATGCTCACCGGGCGGCGGCCCTTCCACGGCTCGAGCGCGCCCGAGATCCTGGCGAACCTGCTCAAGGAGGAGCCCGACTTCGCGGCGCTGCCGGCGGGGACGCCGCCCCTGGTGCGGCGCCTCCTCCGCCGCTGCCTCGAGAAGGACCGCCGCCTCCGGCTGCGCCACATCGGCGACGCGCGGGCGGACCTGCGCGACTCGCTCTCGCCCTCGGGCGCGACGCTCGCGATGAGCCCCGCGGCGGCCGACGTCCCCGCGGCTCCGGCGCGGGCCGGCCGGCTTCGAGCGATGGCCGCGGCCCTCCTCGCCACGGCCGCGGCAGCCGGCTTCGCTGGCTGGCAGCTCGCGTCGCGGGGCCGCGCAGAGGCGCCGCCTCCCGAGATCGTGTCGTTCGAGATCGCCGGCCTTCCCGGAGCGGGATTCGAGCGCACCATCGCGATCTCTCCCGACGGGGCCCGCGTCGTCCACGCCGGAAGCGACGGGCTCGCCCTGCGCGAGCTCGTGCGCTCGAACGTGGTTGCGCGCGAGTGGGGCGGCGCCAAAGCTCCGTTCTTCTCGCCGGACGGGCGATGGGTCGGCTCCTTCAGCGGCTTCACCGTCGAGCTCTGGAGGATTCCGGTCGGGGGAGGCGCGCCGATCAAGGTGGCGAACCTGGGGGTGGATGCTCGGCTCTACGGCGCGAGCTGGGGCGCGGACGACCGGATCGTCTTCGCCACCACGCTCGGACTCCACCGCGTGCCGGCCGACGGCGGCGTGCCCGAGCTCTTGGTGGGGCCCGACACCGAGGCCGGCGAGCTCTACTTCGGCTGGCCCGAAATCCTTCCCGGCGGCCGGACGGTACTGTTCTCGGTCGTCCTCAGGGGAACCGCGCAGGT
>DATKBQ010000075.1:0-3887 GCA_035546375.1 Planctomycetota bacterium
CTCGCGAGCCGGGCCGTCGCGACGCCCGCCGAGCGCGCCGGCGGCCGCGGCCTACGCGGCCCCCCCGGCGCCGCAATCCCGTTCGCCGCAGGTACCTGCGAGCGGGCCGTTTCTTGCTGCGGGGGCCCAGCGGCGCGATGGGCGCGTGGCGGAGCAAGCCTTCCCGCACGCGCGACTGCGTATCGCCGCCTGCGTGGCGCGCTTGTCTCCCCCAGGCGCCACGGCTAAGTTGCCCGTTCGGCCGGGACGCGTCCCAGATCGCGCCTGGGGCCCTCCTTGCCGCCATCGACCTCGCGATTCCCCAAGGGGAGTTGGACATGCCCTTGACCGCACGCCAAGCCGCCATCGAAGCCCTCTCCACCACGGTGCAAGCGCGCCGTCCCGCCCCCGCGCAGGACGGCGAGCTGCGGCTGCCCGACCTCTTCGGTGCGAACGTCTTCAACGACGCGGCGCAGCGCCAGCGCCTGCCGAAGTCCGTGTACCAAGCCCTGCGGCGCACGATCGAAGCCGGCGCGGAGCTCGACCCCGGGGTGGCCGACGCCGTCGCCAACGCGATGAAGGACTGGGCGATCGAGCGCGGCGCGACGCACTTCACGCACTGGTTCCAGCCGATGACGGGCCTGACGGCGGAGAAGCACGACTCCTTCATCCATCAGACGCCCGACGGGCGCGCGCTGCTCGAGTTCTCCGGCAAGGAGCTGATCAAGGGCGAGCCCGACGCCTCGTCCTTCCCCTCGGGCGGGATGCGCGCCACCTTCGAGGCGCGCGGGTACACCGCCTGGGACCCGACCTCGCCGGCCTTCCTGCGCGAGACCGAGACCGGCGCCACGCTGACGATCCCGACCGCCTTCTGCTCGTGGACCGGCGAGCCGCTCGACAAGAAGACGCCGCTCTTGCGCTCGCAGCAGGCGCTCGACCAGCAGGCGGTGCGCCTCCTGCACCTGCTCGGCGAAGCCCAAGTGCAGCGCGTGCAGCCGACCGTCGGGAGCGAGCAGGAGTACTTCCTGGTGGACCGCCGACTGTTCTTCCTGCGGCCGGACCTGGTGAGCTGCGGCCGCACGCTCTACGGCGCGCGCCCGCCGAAGGGGCAGGAGCTGGAGGACCACTACTTCGGCGCGATCCGCGGGCGCGTCTTGGCCTACATGATGGAGCTCGAGCGCGAGCTGTGGAAGCTCGGGATCCCGATCAAGACGCGCCACAACGAGGTGGCTCCCGGCCAGTACGAGCTGGCGCCGATCTTCGAGGTCGCGACGATCGCCTGCGACCACAACATGCTGTGCATGGAGCTGATGCAGTCCCTGGCCGAGCGCCACGGACTGGCCTGCCTCCTGCACGAGAAGCCCTTCGCCGGCGTGAACGGAAGCGGCAAGCACAACAACTGGTCGATGGCGGACGACTCGGGGAACAACCTGCTCGACCCCGGGCACACCCCGCACGACAACCTCAAGTTCATGCTCTTCCTGACCGCGGTCCTGCGCGCGGTCGACCTGCACCAGGACCTCCTGCGCGCCAGCGTGGCCACGGCCGGCAACGACCACCGCCTGGGGGCGAACGAGGCTCCGCCTGCGATCCTCTCGGTCTACGTCGGCTCGCAGCTCGAGGACGTGATCAAGAGCCTGATCGAGGGCACCGCGCCCCGCGCCCAGTCCGGCGAGGGCAAGCTGAGGCTCGGGGTCAACGCGCTGCCGCCGCTCCCGCGCGACACCAGCGACCGCAACCGCACCTCGCCCTTCGCCTTCACCGGCAACAAGTTCGAGTTCCGCGCGGTTGGCGCCAGCCAGTCGATCGCCAACCCGAACATCGTGCTGAACACGATCGTCGCCGATTCGCTCGAGTGGATCGCCACCGAGATCGAGAAGCGCAGCGGCAAGGGCGACCGCCGCGAGGCGATCCAGGCCCTGGTGCGCGAGAGCTTGGCGCGCCACCAGCGGATCCTCTTCAACGGCGACAACTACTCCGAGGAGTGGGTGCAGGAGGCCGAGCGGCGCGGGCTCCACAACTTCAAGGACACGCCGACCGCGCTGGCGCAGTTCGCGAGCGCGACGAACGTGGCGCTCTTCGAGCGCTACGGCATCTTCTCGCCGCGCGAGACCCAGGCGCGCGCGAACATCCTGTTCCTGAAGTACGTGCACCGCGTGGGCGTGGAGGCGATGTCGATGCGAAACATCGGCGCCACCTCGATCCTGCCCGCGGCGATCGAGTTCCAGCGCCGTCTGTCGCAGTCGATCTCCGCCGCGCAAGCCGTCGCGCCGCGCGCCGAGCTGCGCGGCCAGATCGAGCTGGTCGAGCAGCTCGCCCTCCTGACCAGCCAGCTCAAGCTGGCCCTCGACCGCCTGGGCGAGACGCGCCACGCCGTCGAGCAGGCGGGCGGCTCGCCGGCCGACCAGGCCCAGGCCCTGCGCGATCGGGTCGTCCCCGCCATGCGCGACGCGCGCGCGCTCGCCGACCAGCTCGAGGCGATCGTCGACGACGACCTGTGGCCGCTGCCGAAGTACCGCGAGCTCCTGTTCCTGACCTAGCCCGGCTGCGCTGCCGCCAGTCCCGTTGAAGCTGGTCCTCCTGCTCACGCTCGCGGCCCTCGCCGGCGCCTGCGGGCAGCGGGTCGACTCCTGGCCCAACGGCATCCGCCGCTCCGAGGGGCGCGTCGACTGGAGCGGCCGGCGGCAGGGCGAATGGCGCTCGTGGTACCCCGACGGGGAGCTGCGCGAGCGCGGCACCTTCAGCGCGGGCCGGCGCGAGGGCCTCTGGCAGCAGTGGTACGCCAGCGGGCAGAAGCATTCCGAGGGGCTGCGGCGCTGGGACGACGAGGCCCGGGCCTCCCTGCGCGAAGGACCGTGGCGGTTCTGGTTCGAGAACGGACAGCTGCGCGGCCAGGGAGCCTACGAGCGCGGCCGGCCGGTCGGCGAGTGGCACTGGTGGACCGACCTGGGCGTCCTCGACGCAGGCCGCAGCGGCCGCTTCGCCGACGGCGTGCGCGTGGGGCCGCGCTAGGCCGGCAAGGCCGCGGCCCGGCACCGGCGGCGGGGTAGCGGTGGAGGGATTCGAACCCCCGACACGCGGATTATGATTCCGCTGCCCGGCGCGCCTCCCGATCAGTCGCAAGTCGCTGCGGGGGCCGGGGTTGACGCGCGAGCTGAGGGATCGGCTGGGGAGGTGCTCGGCGTCCTGCTCGGCGTGCCGGAAACGGAGAGGGCGCGCCTCGTAGCGCTCGTGCGGCGGTGGCCCTCGCTCTCCTCCGAGCTGCGCGAGGCCGTCCTGCGCATCGCGGGGGTCGCGGGGCCCTAGCAACTGCGGAGGCCGAAACCGGACTGTGGGCGTCTGCGTTGAGTTCTTCTTGGGGACCGCCAACGCCCCGACGCGGACGGATCGGCGGCGACTCGAGCGTTAGACTCAGCGCGCCGATGTTCGACCGCAAGATCCTCCTCTTCGCCTCGAGCCCCCCAGATCGGCTCACGCCCGGAGAGAACACAGGAGGTCTGTGGGAGCTGCGCTCCATCCCAGGCAACCTAATCAGCGTCGCCCTCACCGAGGTCGAGGCGAAGAAGAAGCTCATCGATTTGGTTGAGTGGACGCGGAGCGACGAGCCGGACTTCGCAGATTGGCACGAGGAGGCGCTATCCGACGCAGATGCCGAGGATCGCAAGAAGTTCGACGAGTACACCTCCGAGGATCGCCTCCTCCCTCAGTGGCCCAGGCTGATCAACCCAGAGACCGGCTACGTGATGATCCCTGACCATCACATCCGTAACTGGAGAGTGCCAGGTTCTCAGCTCTTGGCGGGACGTGAGGGTTGCCCGGTTCGGGACTGCTTGAGCTCGAGCTCGCAGATCTCGATGGACGCCTCGATCCATCGATCGACGAGTCGCAGCAGCCGTTCGTGATTGCGT
>DATKBQ010000076.1:0-9043 GCA_035546375.1 Planctomycetota bacterium
TGCCAGTAGCCGACGACCAGGATCACCGTGATCAAGGCGGTGACGAGCAGTCGCGGATCCAGGAGGCGCGAGCGCGGCGGGGCCGGCGGCCGCGCGAGCTCCCGGGCCTCGGCGGCCGGCGCCCCTTCCAGCTCGACCGCCATCCTCAGCGGGGCTCCTCGACCACGTGCAGCCGATCCGCCGCGGGAGACTCGATCTCCTGGACTCGGCCCGAGGGCCAGTGGATCCGCGCCCGCTCGATCGAGGGGTCGCGCCCCAGCCCGAAGTGCAGCCGCCGATCGTTCTGGCTCGCGAACCCGGAACCCGCCTGCACGACCTGCACCTGCGTGCGCCCGCCGAAGGCGAGCTCGAGGCTGGCGCCGATCGCGCTCTTGTTGCTCGCCGTCCCGACCAGGCGGAACTGCACCCAGTGGTTTACCGGGTCGGGCTCGGAGCGGTACACGAGCAGCGGCCCCTTCTGATTGGCGACGATCGCGTCCAGCGCACCGCGGTTGAAGAGATCCGCCAGCGCCACGGCCCGGCCGTCGTAGGTATCGGTGACGCCGGCTGCCTCGCCGACGTCGTCGAAGCGCTCGTTCCCGCGGTTGACGAGCACGCGAGAGCGCTCGTAGCCCGACAAGCTCGCATCGCCGATCGGCGGCCAGTTCGCCGCATCCTCGAAGAGGCCGCCGGTGCCCGTGGCGACCTTGGACATGCCGTACCAGTAGTCGCGCTCGCGGCTGGCCGAGATGAAGCCGTTCACGACGAACAAGTCCTGGAGCCCGTCGTTGTCCAGGTCCCCGAACTGCGCGCCCCAGGCCCAGCCGCAGTCGACGAAGGCCGGCGCCACCGTGCGCGTCGCGTCGGCGATGTTGTAGAGCCGGCGCTGCGTCGAGAGGCGATTGACGCGCAGGTTGTTCCCTTGGAAGAGGAAGCGGCGCTGCGAGATGTTGGTCACGAATACCCCGAGCTGACCGGAGTTCTCGAAGTCGCCGAGCGCGACGCACATCCCGCTCTTGGAGGTCTCCTCGAGCCCCACGCCCGAGGCGCGCTCGAAGCGCTCGCCGCCGCGGTTGAGGAACAGCTCCTCCGGACCGTAGTCGTTCGCCAGGTAGAGCTCCGGCCAGCCGTCGCCGTCGAGGTCCGCCGAGGCGACCGCCAGAGTCCAGCGCGTGCTGTCGCAGCCCGTGCGCTCGGTGACGTCCTCGAACCGGCCGCCGCCCAGGTTGCGGAAGAGACGGTTGTGGCCGCCGTTGCGCGCGAACTCGAAGCTCTCCTGCATGATCCGCGTGGTCTCGAGGTGCCACAGGTCGTGCTTTTCGGAGAAGTAGCCGGCAACGTAGAGGTCGAGGAGCCCGTCGCGGTCGTAGTCGAGCCAGCAGGCGCCGTTGGAGTTCATCCACACGCGCAGGCCGGCCTCCGCGCTCACTTCGCGAAAGCGCCCGCCGCCTTCGTTGTGGAAGAGCGCCTGCCACCCCCAGCGGTAGACGAAGAGGTCCTCGAGCCCGTCGTTGTCGTAGTCGGCCCACAGGGCGCCCATCGAGGCGCCCTCGCCCTCGCGGTTGAGCTCGGCAACGCCGGCCTCAGCGGCGACGTCGATGAAGGTGCCGTCTCCTTGGTTGCGGAACAAGGCGTTCGGTTCGCCGAAGGCGCTGCTGGTGGCATACAGGTCGGGCCAGCCGTCCGCGTCGAAGTCGCCGACGGCCACGGATGCGCCGAGCGCGGCCACGTGCGGCTCGATGTTCGCGAGGCGCGGGTCGAGCCGCGGCGCGGCGTGGCGGAAGCGGATACCGGAGCGCTCGGAGACCTCCTCGTACGTCACCGGCGAGATTCCCGTCCCGCGCCGCGCGCGCGCCGGCGCGCGATGGTCGAGCCACCACACCAGTGCCAAAAGGCTCGCGAAGAGCGCGCTGGCGAGGAAGCGGAGCAGCGGATGGGGTTGCATCGGGCGCGGAGGTCGAGGCCGAACTGGCGAGCATACTATGGAGCACGTCGCGCGAGGCTCCGAGCCCGCGTGGTCCTCGCCCCGCGCCACCACGCTGGCAGCCCCGGCCATCCCGCCCTGCGGGCGGCGCCGCCGGTCGCGCCCGCCGAGCGAGGCGTGCTCGTCGCGATCCGCGAGAGCGGCCTCGACGCGACCGTCCTGCGACCGTGGTACGTGCTCGGCCCGGGCCACCGCTGGCCGCTGCTCTTGATCCCGGCCTACGCCGTGCTCGAGCGCATCCCGGCGACGCGCAAGGGCGCGCTGCGGCTGGGCCTCAACACCATCGCGGAGGTGACGAGCGCGCTCGCCTGGGCGGTCGAGAGCCCGGCGCTCGGCTATCGGATCGTCGATGTGCAGGGGATCCGGCGGCTCGGGGCGGAGCTCCAGGCAGGTGGGTCACCGAATCCCTCGGACGGATGATCCGCAGCGAGTAAGATCGAGTACCGCCATGGCGATCCTCGCTCAAGAGCAGTTGGTTCGAGCACGCACGATCGTGCTGATCCTCTTCTTCGTCAACCTCGTTGGGTTGCTCCTCAGCGGTATTCCTGACCTCGTGATCGCCGGCGCGTGTTGGTGGCTCGCGCTGCTCCCACTTGGGCGCAGCTACCGCTGGTTCATGGGGTCCGCGGCGCTCGTCGCAGTTGCCACCGGCGCCTCCGGCATCCTCGTCTGGCCAGATATCGACGTCAAGTTCGAAGGCACCTGGTCTGTGGGGGCTGTTGGCGCGCTTTCTTTGGTCGGACCCTTGCTATTCAGCCAAGCCATGGTGCTCTTTTCCGATCGCGCAGGTTTTCCGGCGTCGCTTGCCCACTGGCGCCGGGCCAGAATGGCCTTGCTCTTGGCATACGCTTTGTTGATCGGGTGGATCCTCCTGTCGAGCATCAGCCTTCACTCCGGATTGGATGGCGACGAGTCAGGCGCGATCGTGATCAGCGGGATGTTTGCACTGCCTCTGAGTCTCACCTTCGTTGTGAGCATCTTCCTGTTCATTCTCGCGCTGTTCGAGACCCAGCGGGAGATCCATAGGTACACCACCAGGCCTCCTCGCCGTCGAACCTCCGAGTCGAGAGCAGCAAGCTGAAAGCCCGCGCGTGTGGCACGCGCGCGCCATAGGGCAGCTACCGGCAGCTCACGCGGCCGGCAGCCGCTGCTCGACCTTCCGCCGCGCGGCTTCGGTCCGGAAGCGTTTGCTCCACAAGAAGCGACGCAGCCGCAGGACGCCCTTGATGTCCTCCCAGGCGGTCGAGACGATCTTCACGCGGCTGTCGTCGTCGTCGATCCAGCGCACCGGGATGTCGGCGACTCTGTAGCCCTGCTTCTCGGCCAGCACGAGCAGCTCGGTGTCGAAGAACCAGGCCTGGTCCTGGATCTGCGGCACGAGCTCGCGCACCGCGCGGCGCGAGATGGCCTTGAAGCCGCACTGGGCGTCGGAGAAGCGCGTGAAGAGCACGCACTTGATGAACAGGTTGTAGCAGCGCGAGATGAACTCGCGCTTGAGCCCGCGCTTGATCTGCGACTCGGGATGCAGTCGGGAGCCCGTGGCGACGTCGCAGCCGCCCTCGTGGATCGCTCGGCACAGCTTCTCGAGCGCCTCCAGCTCGGTCGAGAGGTCGACGTCCGTGTAGGCGACGATGTCGGCGGAGGACTCGGTCCAGGCCTTGCGCAGCGCCCGGCCGCGGCCGCGCTGGTCGATCGAGAACGAGCGAACGTCCGGCAACTCCGACGCCAGGCGCGCCGCAAGCTCGCGCGTGCCGTCGCTCGAGCCGTTGTCCGCGATCAGGAGCCTCCACGGGTAGGGGAACTGCGCGCCGAGGAACGCGCGCAGGGTGCGGACGCTCGTCTCGAGCGCCTTCACCTCGTTGAGGACCGGGATGACCAGCTCGACCTGCGGAGGAGGGAGCGCCATGGAACGAATGCTAGCCCAACTTCGCGCTGAGGGAGCCGGCCTCGATCAGGATGTGGCGCAGGGACTCACGCGGCTCGAACGACATCGACCGCCTCGGCCAAGATGTGAGGGCCGACGTAAGGGCTCAGGCCTTCGGTGGTGACGAGATCGACGCGCCGCTGCAGGACTTCCTCCAAGAGATTCGCCAGGGAGAGAAATGCATCGAACGTCTTGCGGTCTGGTTGGAATTCCACCAGGACATCCACGTCGCTGTCCGCGCGGGCTTCGCCGCGGGCGAAGGAGCCGAAGAGGGCCAACCTGCGCACGCCCAGCCGCCTCACCTGCGCTTCGACCGATCCCAGGCGTTCGACCACTTCTTCGCGGGTGAGGGGAGTCGGCGGCACTCGGGAGAGGCTAGGAAGTGCCCCGGCTGCTGGGAAGGGGGCCTGGACTGCTCTCCGGAATCCTCGGACCGCTGCGCCAGAGGCCCAGCACGGCCAGGCCGCACAGCGCGATCAGCGCCACCGGCAACCAGGGGTTCCCGAGCAGCGCCTGGCGGCCGGGCGAGGTCTGGCGCAGCACGGTGAGCCAAGGGAGCTGCGGGCCCTCGCTCGCGATCCGGCGGTAGGACATGGGCACCGGCGTCTCCGTGAGGAGGCGGTTCCAATAGCCCGGGACGCGGACTTCCGGCACGCCCAGCTCGCGAGCCGCCTGGCGCAGCTCCAGCTCGGTGTCGTTCACCTCGCGCGTCATCGAGAGCACCGTCGTGTGGCCCACGGCGAGCACGGTGACCAGCGCGAGCCAGCGCGCCGGCAAGCGCGCCAGGTGATCGCTCGCGGCGAGGAACAGGAACGGCACCACCGGCAGGAGGTAGCGGAAGCCGGTGTTGAACTGCAGGAGCGAGTACCAGTTCGCGGCGCAGAAGAGCATGAACGTCAGGACGAAGACGATGCTCCAGCGCCGCTCCCGGCAGGGGAAGAGCAGCGCCGCGCGCGGGTACCGGCGCGCCGGGATCAGGCCGAACGCGAGCAGCGGGCCGAAGGTCAAGAGGCCGAAGCTCGGGCTGACGAGGTTCTTCAGGAACACCTCGGGACTCGGCAGCCCCATGCCGTGCAAGCCGACGTCGGTGAAGACGTTCTGCGCGGGCATCACGAACTGTCCCGGCGTGAACGGGTCGCCGTACATCGCCCACTGGCTCCACAGCAGGAAGGCGACCGGTGGCAGCGCGGCGAGCCCGAAGGGGACGCTCTCGCGCAGCGCTGCCTTCAGGCCCCCCGTGGGCATGCGCGTGGCGACGAGGTACAGCCCGAGCACAGCCGCCGGCACCGCTCCCGCGTAGTCGAGGGCGATCGCGACGCCGCAAAGGAAGCCGGCCCACGTGCGGCGCGCAAGGCTCAGCCGGTGCTCGCCGGATCTCGGCCAGAGCAGCAGGAAGGCGACGAACAGCGCCTCCATCAGGAACATGTTGTGGTTCAGGTGCGCGGTGCGATGGAAGACCGGCGTCCCGAAGGCGAACAGCAGCGCGAGCCAGACCGCGCGCCTGCGCCCGAGGCCGCGCCCCGCGAGCACGCGGTAGACGAGCACCGCCATCAGTGCCGACAGCGGCGCCATCAAGAGGATCGACGTGATCGCCGTCGACGCGCCGAAGCGCAAGTCCAGCCCGGCGCGCTTGACCTTGCGGAACATCTCGCGCCGCAGCGGGTACTTGGTGTCGTAGGTCGTGTCGACCGCCTCCGGCCCCTGCTCCCTCAGCTTGCGCTTGCTGTTGCGTTCGAGTGCATCGAGGACGGGGTCGAAGACCACGAGCGGCACGGCCGCGATCACCGACCCGAGCACGTTGTTCCCCACGTACGCGTGCCCGTCGCTGTGGCGGAAGATGTCCGCGTGGAAGCCGTAGTAGGCGTCGCACACGAAGTCGCCGCGCTCGATCAGGCTGAAGGCCGGGTAGTGCTCGCGCACCACGTTGGTGGCGAAGAAGAGCGAGTACACCAGCCAACAGGTGAGGAAGATGCGCAGCTCGATCGAGGCCAGGAGCTTCATCGCTTCGCGCCGTGCGTTCTCGTCCGCGCGTGGGGGAGTACTGGAGCCGCGCGCGAAGGGACCCGGGCGATCCGAGCGTACAGCCTGGGCGCGGTGCGTCTGAGGGGGAATGGCGGCGACCAGGCTGCCTGGCCCTGGCCGCGCCGGCCGCTAGGCTAGCCGCCCATGTCCGCCCGCGACTGCCGCACGGCCGCGGTCGTCGCCGCCGCCGTGGCGCTCGTCCTCCTGCCCGGCGTCTTCGTCGACCTTCCGGCGCCGCGCGGCAAGGCGGTCGCCGGCGCGTGCCGCGTGCTCGCCGGAGACCTGCCCTACCGCGACTTCTGGACGATGTACGCGCCGGGGCAGTTCTACGCCGTGGCCGGGCTCTTCGCGGCCTTCGGGCGCGAGCTGTGGGTCCAGGGAGCGGCGGCCGTGGCCGTTCAGGCCGTCGCGGCGGGGCTGGTCTGCCTGCTGGCGCGCCGGCTCGGCGCCCCACCGCTCGGGGCGGCGGCGATCGCGCTGGTCTTCGGCATCTCGCTGTTCACGCGCGCGCCCGAGCTCGGGAGCTACCCGCCGGTGCTGCCGCTCCTCGCCGGGGCGCTGCTCCTGATCAGCGGCTACCTCTACGGCGCGAGCCCGGCCCGGCTCGCGGCCGCCGGAGCGCTGCTCGGCCTGGCCGCGGCCTTCAAGCACGACGTCGCAGGCTACATGGCGCTCGGAGCGAGCGCCGGTCTTGCGATCGCTTGGGCGCTCGCGCGAGAGCGCCGGCCGGCGTCCTGGGTCGCGCCAAGCCGATCCACGTTTCGGCTCCTGGGATCCGCCGCGCTCGTGGTCGCCCCGCTCGCGCTCCTCATCGCGTGGAAGGCCGGCCCCGACGCGTGGCGCGACCTGATCATCTTCCCCGCCGGCGATTTCCGAGGGGTGCGCTCCGAGCCCTGGCCCGGGCTCCTGCCGAGCCTCGGGCCGCTGCGCGACTGGCTCGCGGCGCCCCTCGATCTGCTGAGAGCACGCGACGCGGGCGGAGCGCTCTCGGGCTGGATCCTGTGCCGCTTGCCGGAGCTGGCGTTCCTGATCGGCGTCGCGATCCTCGCGACGCGGCGGCGGACCATGGACCCACGCCGGATGGCGACCTTGGCGCTGCTCCTCGCGTCCCTGCCCCTGTTCTGGATGGCCGCCCACGTCCAGAAGAACACGCACCTGACCACCATGGCCCTGCTCTCGCTCCTGGCCGGCATCGTCGTGTGGGGCGAGCTGCGCCGGGGCTCGTGGGCGCGCGGCGCCGTCCTCGCGACGGGCGCCGTCTACGCGGCCGGGCTGCTGGTGCCTGCGGCCATGGAGGGATGGCTCTGCATGCGCGGGCTGCGCTGGAACGTGCCGCTCGAGCTGCCCGGCACGCTCGGCATCCGGGTCGCCCCGCGGCAGCGGCACCTCTACCGCGAGCTCACGAGCTTCGTCCGCCAGACCGTGCCGCCGGGCGAAGCGATCCACGTCGGCCTGTGGCGCCACGACGCCGTGGTCGTCTCCGACATGCGCTTCCACTACCTCTGCGACCGCCCGCCGGCGACGCGCTACCACGAGCTGCACCCCGGCGTCACCGATCGCGAGGACGTACAGCGCGAGATGCTCGCCGACCTGGAGGCCGAGCAGGTGCGCTGCGCGATCCTGTGGCGCTTCGGCTGGTCGGACGAGCTCCTGGATCGCATCCGCGACCGGCGCGTGGAGCGCATCCCCCAGTGCGGCTCGACGCTGCTCGACGACTACTTCCAGGCCGAGTTCGAGCCGGTCCTCGAGGAGGGCGAGTTCACGCTCCTTTGGCGCAAGGGCGCGCCCGCCGGAGACTGACCGGCTCGAAAGGCCTCCCGCCGGCTCCCGGAATGGTCGAAGAAGGGAAATCGGAGCCGGGGCTCGTCAATCGACCCGCGGGGAGCTAGGATACGCGCCTTCGGGGCCTCGGCCAGCATGGCCACGCGCCCCACGCGATCCGCGACCGGTTCCTCTCCAGAGAGTCCGATTCCGAGTCGCTGAAGATCGCGAGGTGCCCAGCGGCGCCGCAGGCGAGCCGTCCTCCCCAGGCCCCAGGGCCAGACGGATGCGCGCTTCCACTGCCGGCGCTGTAGGTGCGCCTCTTCCCCAAACCGGGCACGTGCCCGTCAATGCGCCAGGAGGCGCTTCGAACCCGAATGTTCTCCTTCTCCGAACTCGGCCTCGCCGAGCCGCTGCAGCAGGCGCTCCGCGCCGAGAGCTACAGCCTTCCCACCCCCGTGCAGGCGCAGGCCATCCCTGCCGTTCTCGAGGGGCGCGACCTGCTCGGCTGCGCGCGCACCGGCACCGGCAAGACCGCGGCCTTCGCGTTGCCGATCCTGCAGCGCCTCTCGAGCGCGCCGTCCCGCGCCGCGGCCCGCCGCGCCCGCGCCCTCGTGCTCGCGCCGACCCGCGAGCTGGCCGCCCAGGTCGGCGAGAGCTTCCGGACCTACGGCCGCCACACCTCGCTCTCGGTCGCGGTGATCTCCGGCGGCGTCGGCCAGGGCCCGCAGGTGCGCGCCCTCGCGCGCGGCGTCGACGTCCTCGTGGCCACGCCGGGCCGGCTGCTCGATCTCATGAACCAGGGCTACGCCAAGCTGGACCAGGTCGAGGTGCTGGTGCTCGACGAAGCCGATCATATGCTCGACCTGGGCTTCATCCCCGACGTGCGCCGGATCCTCGCCGCGCTCCCGCGGCGCCGGCAGACGCTCTTCTTCTCGGCCACCATGCCCCCGGCGATCATCTCGCTCGCCGAGCGGATCCTCTCGGACCCGGTCCGGGTCTTCGTCACGCCCACGGGATCGACCGTGGAGCAAGTCGAGCAGAGCGTGCGCTTCGTCGCGAGCGCCGAGAAGGCGGAGCTGCTCAGCCACGAGCTGCGCCACTCCTCCGTGCGGCGCGCGCTGGTCTTCACGCGCACCAAGCGCGGCGCCGACCGCGTCGCGCGCCGGCTCGCCCAGGACGGCATCCGCGCCGAAGCGATCCACGGCAACAAGTCGCAAGGGGCGCGCGAGCGCGCGCTGAGCGGCTTCAAGACCGGGTCGACCCGGATCCTGGTCGCCCCCGACATCGCCGCGCGCGGCATCGACGTCGAGGGCATCTCGCACGTGATCAACTTCGATCTCCCGAACGTGCCCGAGACCTACGTGCACCGC
>DATKBQ010000077.1:0-12001 GCA_035546375.1 Planctomycetota bacterium
GGGCGCCGATCGCGAGCGAATCGCCCGCTCGATCGCCTCTTGGTTCCAGGAGTGGGCCGCCGAGGGCCTCTTCCGGTTGAACTGTCGCGGAGTCCGTTGTTGTCGTCCTCGCCGTCGGCGGGCTTCGGCTCAGCCGGCTCCTCGCCTGGGTCGGTGCGCTTCTCCGGCGCCACGGCCGGCTTTTCCGGGCGCGGGCGGATGTGGGCGAAGTAGAGCTCCTGGGCCTTGTCGTAGACCGGCTTGCCCTCGACCACCGCGTGCTGGACGAAGGTCTGGTAGTGCAAGAGGTCGCCGTCGGTCAGGATCAGGTCGCAGTCCTTCCCCTTCTCGATCGTGCCGACGCGGTGGTCGACGCCCAAAATGCGCGCGGGCACGAGCGTGATCGCCTGGAGCGCCGCCGCCTCGTCCATCCCGCCGCGCACGGCGAAGCCCGCCTCGATCGGCAGGTGCATGATGTCGCGCCCGGCGATGCCGCCCAGGTCGATGCCCTTGTTCGCCGGGACGATCGCGACTTGGACGCCGGCTCGGTGCAGGATCGCGGCGTTCTCGATGGTCGTGCCGCCCGCGCGCACCAGCTCCTCGCTCTTGTCGCGACGCTCGCGCGGCGTGAGCACGGCGAAGGCGCCGGCGCGCCCGAGCTCGGAGGCCACGGTCCAGCCCTCGTTGCAGCCGTCGATCACCGGCCGGAATCCGAACCGCTGCGCCAAGCGGGCGATCTCCAGGAGGTCGTTGCGCGAGTCCGCGTCGAAACGCGCCAGCGCCTCGCCCTTCAGGATCGAGAGCACGGTGCTGTCGACGCCGCGGCGCGAGGGCTCCTTGAGGTCCTTGTCCTTCTTCTTCTTCTCCTCCCAGTCGCGGTACTCGCGCAGGTACTTGGAGGCGGCCTCGAGCTTCTCGACCAGGCTGCGCTTGTTCGAGGGGTTGCCCGTCGAGTAGCTGAGCGGCACCAGGTACTTCTCGCGCATCACGACGCCCTCGATCTCGCCGCGCTTGAGTTTCAGCGCGGTGTTCGATTGGCCCGTGGACGTGATGCCGCCCGCTAGCGCCAGCACCATGCGCATGTTGAAGGGGTCGACCGTGTCCTGGAAGTCGCTCGAGCCGCCCATCAACCCCGCGGAAAGGACCGCGACCATCCCGGGATAGACGCGCAGCCCGGAGCCATCGAGCACCTTCGCGTCGTCGGGGACGCGCACCTCGGTGCCGATCTGGAAGATCACGCCGTTGCGGGCGAGGACGGTGGCGTCGCGGATCACGGCGCCGGTTCCGGTGTGGACCTCGCCGCCGACGACGGCGAACCACTCCTCCTTCTCGTCCTTCTTCGGCGCCCCCTCCTCCTCCTCCTGCTTGGCCTCGCCCTCGCCGGAGCCACCCTCGTCCTGGGGGACGAAGGGTCGTGCCATCGCCGGCGGGAGGCCAAGCGCGAACGACGCCGCCACCAGGACGGACACGATCCAGGAACGGCGGATCACTGCTGCACCTCCCCGAACACGAAGCGCCCCTCCAGCATCACCGCCTTCACCTGCGTGCCCGCCTCCAGCGGGTCGCCGCTCAGGAAGAGCAGGTTGGCGTCCTTGCCCTTGTCGAGGCTTCCCAGGCGCTCGCCGAGCCCGAGCAGCCCCGCCGCCTCGAGCGTCACCGCCTTCAGCGCGACCTCGCGCGGCAATCCCGCGGCGACGATCTCGCCGACGTGCCCCAGCCAGCGCTCGTGGCCCACCAGCGTGTCGCTGCGCGGGATCAGGACCAGCTTGGCGCCGGCCCGCGAGAGCTCGGCCGGCAGGTTGCGCAGGCGCAGGGTCCCGGGGTGATACGTGAGCTCCGGCTCGCTGACGATCCGGCAGCCCTTCTCGCCGATCTTGGCGGCCACCTCGAAGATGTCGAGCTCGCGCGTCATCGGCACGCGCAGGTCCCAACGGAAGTCCTCCTTGCCGATCGCATCGAGCCAGTGCAGCCAGTCGCCGGCTTGACCGATGCTGACCAGGGCCGAGAGCTTCTTGTTGCGCAGGTCGAGGAAGGGCTTGACCTTCTCGTCGGGCTCCGGCGGAACGTAGACCTTGGGCGCCTCGTCCTGTTTCTCGGGCTTCTTCTCGTCCTGGACCGCCGGTTCCTGCGCCGCGCCCGCGTCGTAGCCCGCGGAGCCGTCCTTGGGCTTCTCCTCCCCTTTCTTCTCTTCCCCCTTCTTCTCCTCGCCCTTCTTCTCCTCGCCCTTCTTGTCGTCGGCAGGCTTCTTCTTGGCCTTCTCCTGGTCCTTCTCCCACTTCTCGCGCGCCTTCTTCTCCTTCTCGATGTACTCGTCGACCTTGGCGAAGGCGTCGCGGACCATCTTCTTGGCGCGCGCATCGGAGCGGAAGTAGATCTTGAGGTAGGCCGGGCTCAGGACGGTCATCGCCTCGCGCGTGTCGCCCTGCGGTCGCAGGGCGACCGCCATCCCCGCCACGCCGGTGCCGGGCGGGTAGATGCACAAGGTCGTCGTGCCGGTCTCGAGCAGGTCGTCGTACACGGGATCGGCGGGGTCGAGCTCCACGCTCGCCACCACCTGCGGCGTGAACTCCACGCCGGCCCGGCTCGAAAGCCCCAGGCGCGAGTAGACGTTCACCAGCCCGGGCATGACCGTCCACTCGGGTCGCTCCAGCACCGGGATGCCGCGCTCGATCGCGAGATCCTGGCCGACGGCCACGATCTTGCCCTTCTCCACCAGGATCACCGCGTGCTCGATGGCGCCGTGGGAGACGGTCTCCGCGCGCCCGACTCGGATCGCCTGCAGGTCGGAACGCGCCGCGCCGCCCTGAAGCGTCGCGAGCGCGAGGAAAAGCCATCCCAGGATCGTCGTCATCGCGCTCCTCGTGTTCAAAACCTCTGGCCGTCGCGTGCGCGGTCGTACTCGACGCGCCCGTCGATCAGCACGATCTCCACCGGGCTGCGCGAGTCGAGCGGGGGACCCGCGAAGACCACCAGGTCGGCGTCCTTGCCGGGCTCGATGCTGCCGACGCGGTCGTCGATGCCGAAGGCCTTGGCGGGATGGATCGTGACCGCGCGCAGCATCGTGTAGCGATCCGCGCCGTAGCGCGAAGCCATGGCGCCCTGGAGGAACAGCTCCTCCTGGGGCATGACCCCGGCGTCGGTGTTCATCGAGATCAGCGGCACGCCGGCCTCGACGTACTCGGCGGCCATGCCGATCAAGCGTCCCTCGCGAGAAGGGCCGTAGTCGAAGACGCGCGGGCCGTTGTTGACCGGCATCCCGGCCGCCGCGACGGCGCGCGCGGACTTCCAGCCGTCGAACGAGCCGTGGCTCAGGACCGAGCGCACCGGGTAGCGACCCCGCCACATCCGCGCCGTGTTGACCACGCCGTCGCTCCCCGCGGTGTGGATCAGGACCGGCAGCTCGCCGCGGTGGACGCGCTCGAGGTCCGCCAGCATCGGATCGCGGCGCTGGAGTTCACCGGCGGCGCCGGCCGCGCGGGCCCGGTCGTTGATCCGCTCGAGCATCCAGCCGAGCCCGGCCCGTGTGGCTCCGAGGTCGCCGGAGCCGCGCTGGGGGTTCGAGTCCTGCGCCACCTTCATGCCGCCCGGATCGGCGAGGACCGCGCCCTCGTAGGTCGTGTCCCACTTCGTCTTGTACAGGACACCGAACCCCGAGATGCTCGTGCCGCTCCCGGGGATGCCGAAGAGCGTCGTCACGCCCCCGGCGCAGGCCCGGCGCACGTTCGCATTGCCGGGCACGATCGTCGGCGAGGTGCGGAAGCCGGTGTTCAACGGCAGCACCATGTCGTTGATGTCGCCCCGGCCGCCGGTCTGCACGTGGCTGTGCAGGTCGATCAAGCCCGGCGTGCACCAGCCCCCGGGATAGTCGTGGCGGACGAAGCCCGCGGGGACCTCCTCGGGCGGTCCGACGCGCTCGATCTTCCCGTCGCGCACGACGACCATGCCCGGCGCGAAGGTGCGGTCTTGGTCATCGACCGTCAGGACATTGCCGCAGTAGATCGCGTGGCCGGTCTCGCCGGGCGCCAGCGGCCGGATCGGGCCAGAGCTCGGTTCCGCGCGCTCCGCGCCGGCCGGGGACGAGGAACGGCATGCTACGAGCAGCGCGCAAAGGAGCGGCAGGACTCCGAGTCCGCGCCGCCAGGCGCCCTTCGCGGAGCGCGCTGCCCTTCGACTACCAGCGCCGCGGGCCATTCCCCACCTCGTACACCTTGCGGCCTTCGATGAACACCATCTCCACCGCGCTGCGCGGGTCCGAGGGATCCCCGGTGACCACCGCGATGTCCGCGTCCTTGCCGGCCTCGAGGCTGCCGACGCGATCGGCGATGCCCGCCGTCATGGCCGGGACGATGGTCAGCGCGCGCACCGCCTGCATACGAGAGTTGTCGAACCCGTAGCGCACGCCGACCGCCGACTGCAGCGGGAGCTCCTCGCCCGGCACGACCGGCGCGTCGGTGTTGAACCCGACGCGCTCGAGTCCGCGCTCCTGGTAGCCGGCGGCGACGCCCAGGATCCGGCCATCGGTGTCGATCCGCCCCTGGAAGGTGTCGATCTGGCGCGGACCGATGATCGCGTCGACCTGCATCTCGCGCGCCAGCTCCGCGGCCAGGAACCCCTTCCACTCGCCGTGGTCGATGTAGACGTCGAGGCCGAACTCGCCGCGCAACATCGTGATCGTCGCCAGGACCACTTGGTAGACCTGGGTGTGGGTCGAGACCTGCGTGCGCTTCTCCAGGAGGTCGCGGAAGACCTCGTACTGGACGTTCTTCGCCGGGCGCGGGCCGCGGCCCGCTTCGTGCTCGCGCCAGGCGCGGGCATAGGCCAGCCCGCGCCGCACCGTCCCGCGGATGTGGTAGTTGAGCGTGATGCGGCCCATGCCGTAGCCCCAGCGCGCCGGGTTGTCGGCCTGGGCGATCTTGAGCGAGCCCGGATCGCGGATGCGCATCTCCTCGAACGTGTCGAGGCCGGTCTTCATCAGGATGCCGGCGCCGCCGATGTTGGTGCCCGAGCCCGGGATGAAGAGCACGGTCGTGATCCCGGCGGCGACCTCGCGCAGGAGCATCGGGTTGCGCGGCTCGACGGCCGGGCTGACGCGCAGGCCCTCGTTGGTCTGGTAGACCATGTCGTTGATGTCGCGACCCGACCCGCCGACGTGGGTGTGCAGGTCGATCATGCCCGGCATGACCCAGCGCGAGCCGACGTCGAGTCGCTGGTAGCCCTCAGGCACCTGCGTGCCGCGCCGCGGGCCGACGGCCTCGATCCGCCCGTCCTTGACGAGCACGACCGCGTCGTCGAGCACCTGCTCGCCCTCCGGGCTCGCGATCAGCGCCTTCGAGGCGAAGAGCGCCAGCCCCTCCTCGCCCTGCCCACCGTGGGATGCTCCGGCGATCGCGAGGACGACCGAGATCCGGAGGGCGGCGCCGCCGAACGACGAGATCGCGTGCGCGCCCATCACCAGCGCCGCCGGTCGACGGCGGTGTCGTACACGCGCTTGCCGTTGATGAACACCACCTCGACCGAGGAGCGCGGATCGGCCGGATCGCCGGTGACCACCAGGATGTCCGCGTCCTTGCCGCGCTCGAGGCTGCCGAGGCGGTCGTCGATGCCCGCGGTGCGCGCCGGCACGATCGTCAGCCCGCGCACCGCGTCCATGTTCGAGGTGTCGAACCCGAAGCGCACGGCGACGCCGGCCTGCAGGCTCAGCTCCTCCGCCGGCACCACCGGAGCGTCCGTGTTGAAGCCGATCATGGTGTGACCGCGCTTCTGGTACTCCGCCGCGATGCCCTGGACCTGGCCGTCGGTGTCGATGTTCCAGAATGGCAGCCGCCAGTCGATCTCGCGCGGTCCGATGATCGCCGGCACGCCGATTTCCTCGGCCATCGGCGCCGCCAGGTAGCCCTTCCACTCCCCGTGGTCGATGTACACGTCGACCCCGAACTCCTTGCGCAGCATGGTCAGGGTGGTCAGCACCACCTGGTAGATCTGCGTGTGCACCGAGACCTGCGTCTTCTTGTCGAGCAGATGGGGGAAGACGTCGAACTCGAGCGCCCGCTCCGGCTTCGGACCCTTGCCCTCGCGCCAGGCCTTCACCGCCCGCGCGTAGGCCAGACCGCGGCGGAACATGTCGCGGATGTGCCAGTTCTCGAAGGCCTTGCCGACGCCGATCGCCCAGCGCTCGGGGTTCCCCCACTGCGCGACCTTCAGCGAGCCCGGGTCGCGGATCAGGCTCTCGTCGTAGGTCTCGAGCCCGGTCTTGAGCAGGACGCCTTGCCCGCCCGAGTTCGTGCCCGAGCCGGGGATGAAGAGCACCGCGGTCACGCCCGCCGCGAGCGCGCGCTGAAAGGCGCGGTTGTTCGGGATCACCGCCCCGTGCACCTTGAGGCCCGGGTTGGTCACGTAGACCATGTCGTTGATGTCGAAGGTGCCGCCGATGTGGCTGTGCAGGTCGATCATGCCCGGCATCAGCCAGCGCGAGCCGACGTCCTCGACCACGTAGCCGACCGGGATGGGCGTCGTGCGCGCCGGACCGACCGCCTCGATCCGGCCGTCCTTGACGAGCACGACGGCGGTGTCGACGGCTTGGTCCCCTTGCCAAGCCGCGGTGAGGACCTTCGCTGCGCGCAGCGCGAGCCCGGGCCCCCCGGACGCGCCGGGACCGCCGGCCCCATCGGACTGCGCGTGCAGCGGCAGGGCGGCGAGCGCGACCAGGAGCGCCGCGAGGGCTCCGCGCCCGAGGGCGGACACTAGCGCACCTCCTCGCCGTTGACCCAGGTGCGCAGCACGCTGGTCGAGGGCTCGAGCGGAGGCCCGTCCAGGAGCAGGACGTCCCCGTCCATGCCCCGAGCCAGGCGCCCGACGCGCGACGCGATCGCCAACATCGCCGCCGCGTCGTAGGTCAGCGCGCGCAGCGCTCCCTCGGGGCTCATGCCCTGGGCCACGGCGTACGCGGCGATGAGCGGGAGATCGCTGGCGCCCTCCTCGGCCGCGCTGTGGAACGCGACCGGGATGCCGGCGAGCGCGAGCTCGGCGAAGCGGTTGCGCAGCTCGGAGAGTCCCTTGCGCGGGTCGACCTCCATCACCTGGTGCGTGAGGATCACGCCCGCCACGCGGCCCCGGAGCGCATCGGCGACCTTCCACGCCTCGTCCGCGCCGTAGAGCACCGGCTTGATGCCGGCTTCCTCGAAGGCCTTGACGCAGTCGAGGATCTCGACCGCACGGTCGACATCGACGACCACCGCACCCTCGCCGTGCATGGCGCGCCGCAGGGGCTCGAGCTTGGCGTCGATCCCCGGCGCCCTCGGCTTGCCCTTGGGCTCCTTCTCCTCCGGCTTCTTCTCGCGCCGCAGCTCGGGCCGGCGAGCCTCGTCCAGGTCCTTCGTGGTGCGCTCGAGCTTCAGCTCGATCTCGTTGGAGCCGACGGCGAGCTTCCCCTCCAGCTTGCCTTCCTTCGGCTCGCCGCTGAGGCTCACGAACCCGCGGCTGCCGAGCCCCGCCAGCGCGAGCTTGCCCTCCTCGAACGTCCCTCCCAGCGGAACGAGCCCCTCGGAGACCTGGGCGCAGCGCAGCGCGCCGGTGACCACCTTGCCCTCGAGCCGCATGCGCAGGCGCAGGGAGACCTCGCTCTCGTTCGGCGGGAGCGCGAGCTTGCCCTCCCAGATGCCGGTGACGGGGTCGGCCTCCGGCTCCTTCTTCTCCTTGCCCTTGGCCTTCTCGTCCTTTTTTTCGTCCTTCGTCTCGGGAGGGGTACCCGCTTCGGGCTTCTTCTCCTCCTTTGCCGATTCAACCCTCGCCTCCGGCTCGGGGGGGGGCGGGGTCCACTTCGCGATCGCCGCCTCGTACTCCTTCCACTTCTTCTCGTACTCGACCGCCTTCGCGAGGACCTCGCGCACGTCCTTGCCCGACTCGACGCGGTTGCGCGAGTGGGTCCAGGCGAGATGCAGCGCCGTCGGGTCGGAGAGCACCATCGACTCCAAGTCCTGCCCGGCGGGCTTGTACGCCATCATCGGCGTGCCCGAGCTCGATGTGCCGCGCGGGGTGAGCACCACCGTGGTCACCCCCGCCCGCGCCACCATGCGGTCGACGCGGTCGCCGGGCTCGACCACGCGCGCGAGCTTGTAATCCGTGGGCGGGGCCTTGCTCGAGCCATCCAGCCCGAGGTGCCCGAAGGCGTCGATCATTCCGGGCATGGCCGCAGGCCCGCGCACGACCACGGCGCCCAGCGGATGCGCCACGCGCCTCCCCACCTCGGCGATGCGGCCGCCCTGCATCAAGACCTGGCCGGGTCGCAGCACCTCGCCGTCGCCCACGTAGAGCTCGGCGACCTCGATGACGATCGCCTTCGACCGGGCCGCCTTGGACCCCGGCGCATCCGAGCCCGCCACTTCCCACACCGGCTCGCCGTCGATCCAGGTCGCGACGACGGAGCTGGCCGCGGAGAGCGGAGGCCCGTTCAGCACCGCGAAGTCGGCGTCCTTCCCCGGCGCGATGCTGCCGACGCGGTCGGCCACGCCCAGGATCTCGGCCGGGCCGAGCGTGATCGCGCGCAGCGCCGCGTCCGCGGCGAGCCCGCCGCGCGAGGCGACGGCCGCGGCGAAGCGCAGATCGCGCGGCCGCACCGAGTCCTCGGTGGCGATCGCGATCGGCACGCCGGCGCGCACCAGCCGTGCGGCGGTGTCGAAGACCGGCCAGCGGTCGTCGCGCCCCTTGCCGAAGTCTCGGCCCGCCGAGTTGGGCGCCACGTCGACCTCGACGATGGCCGAGGCGCCCGCGCGGCGGATCTCGTCAGCCAGCTCGCCCGCGCGCTCGGCGCCGTCGATCACCAGCGGCAGCCGCTCGCTCTGGGCCAGCCGCAGGATGGCGCGGATCTCGGTCTCGGTGCCCGCGTCGATGCGCCACGGCAGCCCCGTCCCCAGGACCCGCGCGAGCTCGCGCGCCGCGCCCGGGCCGTAGGCGTCGGCCTCCTTGCCCGATCGCGCCGCCTCGAGCAGCTCGGTCAGCGCCACGATCGCGCCCATGGTCGTGCGCGGAAGCTGCGGCTCGGCGACGCCGAGCCCGACCTCGACCGTCGCGGGGACCGGCGGATCCCAGTAGCCGGGCACGTCGCGCGCCTCGGCCCCGACCGAGCCCTGGAGCGCGGCCGAGCGGCTCACGACGCGCCGGCGCAGGTCGTCGCCCGCGAGCTTGACCACCGCTCCCTGCCCGGAGATCAACCGGCCGCGCGCGGGCGCGAGGTACGCGCTCGTGACGCCGCCGGCGACGTCGGCCAAGTAAGCCGAACTGAATGGGTCGAAGTTGTCGACGGCGAGCACGCCGGGGTCCGCCGTGCGGCGCGAAGGCGGGCCCACGCCGTACGGGCTGTTGGCGGCGACCAGACCCGGCACGATCACGGCGTCCGCGCCGTAGTCGACGACGCGCGCGCCGGGCGGCACGGCGACATCCTTCCCGGCGGCGAGGATCTTGCCGTCGCGCACGACGATCGTGACTCCGCCCTCGAGCACCTTGCCGCCCTCGACCAGGTGCGCGGTGCCGGCTTGCAGCGCGACGACCTCGGCGCGCGCGGCGGCCTCGCTCCGCGCGGGGGTCCACGCCGGGAGCGCCCACGCGAGAGCGGCGAGCGCCAGGAGCGCTGCGACGCCGCGCTTCACCGACCGCCCCCCTTGCCGCCGTTCCCGCCGTTCTTGGGCGGCGGCTCCTTCTCGTCCTTCTTCTCGTCGCCCGCTTCGGGGGGCGAGCCTTCGTCTTCGTGCGTGACCTCCTCTTCCTCGCCCATGGCCGCGGTGCTGGGCGGGGTCACGCCCTCGAGCAGGTGCTTCATGCGCACGTCCTTCGAGCGGTCGTAGACCTCGACGCCCTCGAGGATCACGCGCTCGACCCAGGAGCTCACGCTCAAGGGGTCGCCGGAGAAGAGCAGCACGTTGCCGTCCTTGCCCGGCTCCAGGCTGCCGACGCGCTTGCCCAGGCCGAGGATCTCGGCCGGGACCGTCGTCACCGCCGCCAGTGCCTGCTCGCGCGTCAGCCCGAGCCCGGTGGCCAGCGCCGCCTGGTACCACAGCGACTCGCTGGTGGAGTTCGAGGCGCTGAGCGCGAAGCGCACGCCACGCTCCTGGAATACTTTCGGCACGAAGGTCTCGATCTCCTTGCCGGTGAAGGGATCGCGCTCGGTGTGCACGAGCCCGCCCTCGATCACGATCGGGACGCCGGCCTCGGCGATCTCGTCGGCCGCCTTCCAGCACACGGGGGAGACGACCAGCGTCGTGCGCGCCAGGAAGCCGTTCTCGCGCGCGACCTCGAGCGCCAGCCGCACGTCGGAGGGCCGCCCGCAGTAGACGAAGGCCGGGATGCGCCCTTCGACCAGGGCGAGCAGCGGCTCCTGCTTCTCGTCGATCTCGCCCCGCGGCACCCGCTCCAGGCCCTCGACCTTCCAGGCGCTGCCCTCCATGGCGCGCCCCTTCGCCTTCTCGCCCTCGAGCTCGCGGCCCTGGAAGAGCGCCTCGCGCCGCGAGCGATCGCTTCCCTCCTTCTTCTGCTGGACGAGATCCTCCAGGTAGCGCCGGAGGTCGCCGAAGGCGCGGCGCAAGACCTGCGCCTGCGTCGCCCCGGAGAGCGTGCGCTTGGGCGTGGCCGAGATCTTGATGCCCGCCACCGGCTTGACGGTCATCTCCTCGACGGTCAAGCCCCACGGCTTCACGACGATGCCCTGGCCGGCGATGACCGTTTCATGGCCTTGCTCGACGTTGATGGTCGTCAGGCCCCAGCGCAGCGCATCCTCGAAGTAGAAGTTGATCGGGTCGATCGAATCGCGCACCGAGAGGAACGGCGCGACCTCGAGGTTCTCGTTCGGCCGGTCCATGCCGCGCGAGGTGTGCGCCTCGACGAAGCCCGGAAAAGCCGTCCAATCCGGAGCGTCGATCACCGTGGCGTCCCACGGGATCTGGACGTCGCGACCCACGGCCGTGATCCGGCCGCCCTCGATCAGGATCACGCCGCCGTCGATCGCGGCGCGACCGGGGCCGGGGATGACCTTCCCGGCCTTGATGGCGAGCTTCCCCTCGGCCGCGGCCGGGCGCGCTAGCTCGCCCGAGCCGCTCGAGGCGGCTCCGGCGGCAACCGAGGACACCGCGAGGGCGGCAGCGGTCAGCGCCGCGAGTGCAAGACGGGGAGTCGGTGTCGTCGTAGGCATCGTCGGCATCGTTCTCGAGGTCGGCAGGTTGGACGGGGGATGGCATCGCGGCGAGTCGCTGGAGCCGCCGCTCACTCGGGTGCTCACTTGGTCTGCGCCGGCTCGGGGCGGGGCCGGGGGTCGAGGACGAGGCGGCCGTCGATCAGGACGCCGATCACGCGCGATGTGGGCTCGAAGGGACGGCCGCTCCAGAGGACCAGGTCGGCGTCCTTGCCGGACTCGAGGCTGCCGATCCGCCCCTCGAGCCCGAGCATGCGCGCCGGGCTCGTGGTCACCGCCGCGAGCGCGGCCTCGAAGGAAAGCCCGCCGCGGATCGCGAAGCCCGCCTGCGCGGCGAGGTCCTCGCCGGGAGCGGCGGAGCCGTGGCTCGAGAGGGCGATCGGCACGCCGAGCGAGTGCAGGACGGCCGCCGTGTCCCAGGCCATGAAGGAACGGTCGCCCGTGCGGCCCTGCAGCGGGAACGGCGGCAGCACCACGGAGACGCCGCTGCGCGTCAGGAGCTGGGGCTCCTTCCAAGCCTCCGCGGCGGCGTCGAGGATCATCCGCGGGCGCCCCAGGTCCTCCCGCTCGATCTCCTCCTTGAGGAATACCGCAGTGCGGATGTCCTGGGTGGTCCAGGCCTGGACCATCAGGGGGAGCTTCCCCTGGAGCACGGCGCGGAGCTGCTCCACGCCGGCCGGCTCGCCCGCATTGCCGTCCGCCTGGGAGCCGCCGTTGTTGGCGGCGGCGTAGAACGCTCGCCTCAGCTCCCACTCGACGCCCATGCGCGTCGTCGGCCGCCGCGAGTAGAAGTCCTCGGGGCGCCCGAAGGCCGGATGGTTGCGCTGGCTCGGCTGGCTGCCGATC
>DATKBQ010000078.1:0-3691 GCA_035546375.1 Planctomycetota bacterium
TCCTAGGGCCTGACGGGGGGCCCGGACATCGATCCCCCTTCCGTTTCCGGTACGCGCCGGGCCTTGGCGTTCCGTTTCCGGCACGCTGGCTCGGGTTCCGGCTCGGAGCTGCCGGCGCCGTGACCGCGCAGGTGCCCCCACGCGCGGATGGAGCGGGCGGGCACTTGCCATCGCCTCGGGGCGGGCGATCCTGTCTCGCCATGGACGAGCGCACCCGCGACGAGGCGCTCCTGCGCGAGGCGATCGCGCTCGCGCGCCGCTCGGTGGCCGAGGGCGGCGGCCCGTTCGGCGCGATCATCGCGCGCGGCGGCGAGGTGCTCGGCCAGGGCACCAACCGCGTGACGCTCGATAACGACCCGACCGCACACGCAGAGATCTGCGCGATCCGCGCCGCCTGCAAGACCCTCGGCAGCTTCCGCCTGGACGGCTGCACCGCGTACGCGAGCTGCGAGCCGTGCCCCATGTGCTTGGCGGCGCTTTGCTGGGCGCGCGTCGATCGCCTCGTCTTCGGTGCGACAGCCGCCGACGCCGCCGCGGGGGGCTTCGACGACGAGCGCTTCCGCCGCGAGCTCGCCACGCCTCTGCGCGAACGCGCTCTGCCGGCGGTGCAGCTCTTGCGCGACGAGGCGCTCGTGCCCTTCCGCGACTGGGGCGCCAAGCCTGATCGGACGCCGTATTAGCTCGAGATCGACGCGCCCGCAGCTAGGTCATGCGAGCAGCGTTCGAGCTTTCATCGAGCCGATCCTTGGAGTGCGTCCGCGCGCTCCCACTCGCCGATCTTGACGCCCATGCGATACGTGCCGCGCGCGGCGAGCGTGCCGTCCTCCTCCCAGAAGGACCACTCGCCGTCGCGCTTGCCGCCCGCGTAGCTGCCCTGCGACTCCTTCGCGCCGCTGGGGTACCAGCTCGTCCACGGGCCGACCCTCACGGCCTGGAGCGCGCCGCCCTGCGACGAGAGCTGCCCGTTCTCGTGCCACCAGCTCATCACCGTCGGCCGCGCCGCGTCGAAGACGTACTCGAAGCGCTTCACGCCGCTGCGGTACCACGTGACCCAGCGCCCGCAAGGCTCGCCGCGCTCGAACTCGCGCTCGGCGGCGGGCGAGCCGTCCTCGTACCACTCGTTCCGCTTCCCGTGCGCGAGCTTGGAGCCGTCGGGCAGGATCAGCTCGCGCCACTCGCGCTTGGGCCGCGTCGCCTCGCGGTCGAAGTACTCGCGCCGGCGATCGAGCACCTCTCCCGCGCGCTCCGGAGCCGGCGGAGCGATCAGGCGCGACTCGCGCCGGTAGTCGTGCTGGCAGCCGGCGGCCGCCAGCGCCAGCGCCGCGCCCAGCAGGCGCACCGCTGCCCTCAGCGCGCCCCGTCGAGGAGCGCGGCGCGGAACACCAGCGGGAAGGTCGCCTGCGACCAGCCGCGGAACTGGGGGCTGAAGCCGAACAGGTGCAGCGCGCCGCGGCCGTGCTGCGCGCGCAGCCAAGCCCCCTGGCCCTCGATGGCGCGGCTCGAGCGGATCCAGCCCGAGAGCAGGACGCGGGTCGGCGCGTAGCGGAGCAAGGTCTCGACCTTGCGCTCGTCCGCCCGGCCCTCGGGCCGCCGGGCCTTGGTCTCGTCCTTGGTCTCCGGCCGCCATGCGTAGCCGCCGTCGAAGAACAAGGCCAGCGACTCCGGCAGCCCGGCGGTGAACGGGCTGGACTCGGGCACGGCGCGCAGCACGCTCCCCGGACACGAGAAATCGCCGGCTTCCTTGCCGCGCGCGGTGTCGACCAGCGGCAGGTCGAACAGCTCGACCGCCCAGCGGCTCGAGCCGCCGAGCGCGATCAGCGTGCCGCCGCGGCGCACGAACTCCTCGATCGCGACCGCGCCCTCGGGGTCGAGCCCGCGGGCATAGGGCTCGGGAACCGAGCCCGGCGGGCGGCCCTGGTCGAGCTGGCGCGCGCCGAGGTCGGGCAGGACGAGCACGTCGAGGAACTGGCCCAGCTCGCCCGCGCGCAGCATCTCGTTGCGCACGCTGGTGTAGGGGAAGTCGAAGCGCTCGAGCACCCAGCGCATCCAGCCCTCGTCCATGCTGCCGCTCCACGGGGCGTAGAGACCCAGCCGCGGCATCCTCGCGAGCACTTGGAACGAGGGCCCGGCGTGCTCGCCCTGCACGAAGGTCCCGGCGCCGTCGCCGGAGCCTGTCCAGCTCAGTCGCTCGCCGGCGGCGAGCGCGCGCACGACCTCGGTCCAGGTGTCGCTCTCGATCGCCGCGAGGCCCTCGAGGCCGCGGAAGCCCGCGCTCAGCTCCTCGAGCGTCGCCGCGCGGCGCAGCGGCGCGGCGAGCGGCTGCACCAGCTCCACGCGGCGCACGCCGAGCAGGTAGGGCAGCGTCCAGCCGGCGACGTCGTAGGGCGGATCGCCCTCGGGGTAGCGCTGCACCTCGAAGAGGTCCTTCACGTGGTCGCCGTAAGGCTGCTCGCGCAGGATCACCACGCTGCCCGCCGGCCAGCGGCGGCCGTCCGCCTCGAAGCCAGCCGTGGCGACGTGCATCTCGACGCCCCCGAGGAGCAAGGAATCGAGCAGCCGCCGCACGGCGCCGGCGTCGGGCTGGTCGCTCGGGATCAGCCAAGCGGTCGGCGCGCCGCGGCGGCCGCGCTCGATCGAGCGATCCGCCGCGGACAGGGCGTTCTCGAGCCAGGTGCGCGGCTCGGCCGCGAGGCTCTTCACGATCGAGCGCGCGAAGGCCATCTCGTACTCGACGATGTCCGCCAGGCGCCACCAGCCGCCGGGCCACGGCGCGGGGAAGCGGTTCGACGGCGCGTTCCCCCCCAGCCCGCGCGGGCCGCGCAGCTCGCCAGGCTGGATGAAGATCGGGCTGGCGACGTTCACCGACGCGGCCTCGGTCAAGAGCCCGATGATGTTGTGGCGCACGGGGACGTTGCGGTTGCCGCCGTTCCACCACATGTCGTAGCTGACGCCGGTGGAGACGCCGGTCAGGCCGGCGCGGGTCATGTCGAGCAACGCGCGCGAGCCGAGCGAGCCGATGGCCGCGATCACGGCCGGGTCGAGGTTCGGGTTGAGCGGGTCGCGGAAGGGCGGCACGAACATGCGCTCGCCGGAGGTGCCCTGCTGGTGCACGTCCCAGTACACGTGCGGGTGCCACTCGGAGTACAGGAGCCGCGTCACGATCCGCGTCTCGTCGAGCGAGAGCATGAACCAGTCGCGGTTGTTGTCGTGGCCGGCGTAGCGCTGGTAGAGCTCGAGCAGGCCGCTGGACTCGTGCGGCGTGCCGACCGTCGAGCGGTACCAATCGACGACGCGGTCGAGGCCGTCGGGGTTCGTGCACGGCAGGATCAGGACCAGGAGCCGCTCGCGCGCGCTGCGCCACGGCTCCTCGTCGGAGGTCGCCAGCTCGAAGGCGAGCTGCATCGCGAACTGCGGCGCGGCGGTCTCGGTCGAGTGCATCGCGTTCGAGATCATCAGGATCGGGACGCAGCGCGCGAGCGCCCGCTCGCGCTCCTCGGCGGAGAGACCGCGCGGGTCGGCGATCCGCGCGGCCGCCCCGCGGATCTCCGCCAGCCGAGCGAGGTTCGACTCGCTCGAGATCGCGCACAAGAGGAAGTCGCGCCCCTCGGTGGTGCGCCCGCCCACCTCGGTCGCGACGCGCGGGCTCTCCGCCGCCAGGCGGTGGAAGTAGCCGGAGACCTCGGGCCAGTCC
>DATKBQ010000079.1:0-4634 GCA_035546375.1 Planctomycetota bacterium
CCCTACTACCGCGGCGCCGCGGTGGGCACCGGCGGTACAGCGTCAATCAACGTGGTCGACAAGATCGACCTGGTCCGACAGGATGATCCCATCACCGGGGACATCCGAGTGGAGAAGGAGTTCGCCGCCACGCGCGACGTCAACCTGACCTTCGGGATCGACGTCTTCAACGTCACCAACGAGGGCACCGGGCTCTACTACCGCGCGAACTGCGGTTCCACCAACGTCGCGAGCACCTGCGGCCACCTGGCCGACAACATCAGCCCGCGGATCTACCGCCTCGGCCTACGTCTGGGTTGGAAGTAGGCGGTCGGCTCCCATCTTCAGTCGAAGGCCGGAGGCGTCTGCCTCCGGCCTTTTCATTTGAGGTCCGCCAGGAGCGAGCCGGGAGCTCTCCGCTAGCATGGAGACCATGCCTCGCGTCCTCACGTCCGGCGTCTTGGTGGCGCTGCTGCTTGCCGCGCCGCTGCCCTCACAGACCTCCGCCCAGAGGCGCGAAGCGCTCGAGCGCGCCCAGGGTCTCCTCGATGGTCACGACGCTCGAGCCGCAGAGGAAGCCTTCCGCCGGCTGTTGCTCGAGGATCCCGATCACCTCGAGGCGCTCACCGGCTGGGCCCGAGCACTGCTGGCAGGGGGACGCGGACGAGCCGCGCTGTCGTCGCTGGACCACGCTGCCCAGCGTCGCCTGGACCGAGGTCTCTACCGGGAGGCGGCCGAGCTGCTGGAGATCGCGATCCAGATCGCGCCTTCCTCGGCGCCCCTCCATGCCCGCCTCGGGCGGTGCCATCTCCTCGACCGCCGCTTCCTCGCCGCCGAGCCACCGCTGCGCCGCGCCCTCGAGCTGGGCTCCCGAACGATCGACCTCCTGCTGCCGCTGGCCGCGGTGCTGTGGGAGAACGCCCGCCTCGACGAGGCCGAAGCGCTGTACCGCGAGGCGGTGGCGAAGGCTCCCGGCTCCGCCGAGGTCCACGATCAGCTCGGGCGGCTCCTGCTGTGGCGCAGCCGCTTCGAAGAGTCGGCTGCGGCCCTCGAGCGAGCGGCGCAGCTCGGAGCCGAGGGCGTCCAGCTCCACCTCGAGCGGGCGCGCGCCCTCGAGGGGTGGGGACGCGAGCTCGCTGCCGCGGGAACCGACGCCGAGCGGCGGCCGCAGCTCCTCGACCAGGCACGCGGTGCCTTCGAGCTCGCGGTCGAGGCCGCTCCCGAGCACTCGGAGGCGCGCTACGGCCTGGCCCAGGCCCTCCTCCTCGCGGATCACCCCGCTGCCGCTGCGGAGCAGCTCGCGGCCTACCGCCGCCTCTACGAGGAGGACCAGGAGCGCGTGCGCACCGCCCACCGCCTCGCTGCCCAGGTCGAGCACGGCCGCCGCCTGCTCGAGGAGGGGAAGCCGGCGCAGGCGGTAGCGGCCCTCGAGGCCCTCCCCGCCACCGCCGACTCGTTGGGTACCCTCGCCCGAGCCTACCGTCAGCTCGGCCGGCTCGATGCGGCCCGCGAGAGCCTGGAGCGTGCCGTGGCCCTCGAGCCCGAGCGCAGTGACTTGAGGAGCCTGCTGAGCGAGCTGTCGGACGACGGACCACGCTAGATCGCCGGTCAGCGAGCCCGCAGATGCTGCGAGGCGCAGCGGTATCCGCCGTTCAGGATGATGCTCCGGATCAGTGGTGGAAGAAGGTCGAGCCGGTAGCCAGCCCGCTCGAACACCTCCCGCGCTTCGCGATCGCCGGAGCTCGAGAGGCTCTCGAAGCCCTCGGCACGCGCCACACCTTCCCTCACTTCGGGCACGACGTTGTTCCACGTAACGAGAAAGTCCGGGTGCTCGAGCTCGTCGCGTTGCGACAGCAGCGCGACCGGCACCAGGAACAGCGGCAGTCGTTCCACCTCGAGGCCCCGCGCCGCGAGCGCATCGGCGACCAGGTCCAAGAACCGCGCCAAGCCGGCCGCGCGCGGCGAGCCCTGCGCCTGCAGCAGGGCCCGCCGCAGCTCCTCGCTTCGGGGCGCGAGCTCGAAGCCCGCTCGAAACCTCTCGAGCTCGTCGGAGGACATGCTGCCGAGCAGCGCCGAGCCTCTGCCGCTCACGTCGCCCACCAGGGCGCTCGGTCGGTGAGCTCCCGGTGGCTCGAGAAACGTGACCAGCGAGTCGAGGTCGAAACCCGCGCCGCCGGCGATCGCCTCGATCAGGGCCTCCAGATCCTCCCCCTCGCGCTCTTCCCCCAGAGGATGCACGAAGGCGATCTCACGAGCGTAGAGCGATGCCAGCTCGGCGCTCGCCCGCCGTGCCGCCGCCAGGTACCGCAGCCAGCCTTCCTTGCGGGCGAAGCTCGCCTCCGGAACACGCTCGAGACCGAGCAGCTCCAACACCCGCTGCTCCAGCGTGTGAAGACTGATCCAGGCGTGGCGCGGAGTCAGAATGACCTGTCCATTGTGAAACGGCGCCGGGGCGCGAGACCAGGTCAGGCCGCCCCAACGCGCGTCCAACCACTCAGGAATGCCCTGCACCAGCTCCAGGCCGAGGAAGTTGTCCTCCTCCCGGCCGAGCTGGCGGTTGGGCCGCACCAGCACTGCGGCGCCGCCATCGGAGCGACCTACCAGCGTGAACGGATCACGCGGCCAGGGGGTGTACCCGCGTCCGTAGGTCTCCAGGAAGAGGACCTGGTCCAGCGAAGCGTCACCGGCCAGCCTCTCGCGCATCGGCAGATCGACCAGAGCCACCAGCGTGCGCTCCGAAGCCCGTTGGATGCTGCCGAGCAGCCGCGCGGCCGCTTCAGGGGTGACGAAGTCCGAGGGCAAGGAATAGACGCTGGCCATGATGGTGGCGGTCACGTCGTCGGCATGCAAGGCGCTCGAGGGCGAGTAGTCGAGCTCACGCTGTGCGCTCGCCCGATCGGCGGCGCCCCAACCGAGCTCGATCTTCTCGGAGGCGAAGAAGTCCACGCCGGGGACGTGGTTGATGGCGTAGAGCAGCCGATCCCGAAGCTCCTCGGCTGCGCTGCGCGGGTCCCAGACGCGAGGGAGAATGGCGAGCACCCGACCCCGGAAGATCGGATCGGCAACGAAGCGACGGAGATCCACGAAGGCGAGGTCGAGGAGGCTGTGGAGCTCCTCGTCGGTCCAGCGTCGAGCCCGTGCTCCGACCCTCTGGCTCCGCGACCGAGCGGCGCTCGCCACGTATGCGCTCGCCGCCTCCAGGTGGGACGGGTCGGAGCCGTCCAGCGCGAGCGCGAGAAGGGCACGCGCGCCGTCCGCCAGAGCGGGCTCGACCTCGAGCCTCTGCTCGAACCTCTCGGGCGGAATCTGTCCCAGCAGAAAGCGGACGAGAGGCCCCTCTCTCGCCGAAGCTGTACTGCCCTGATCAGGGGAGGCCGAGCTCAGGGCCTGCCAGAAGCGCTCGCCGGAGGGATCCTCTTCGAGCCACCGCGTGAGTGCCGACGCGTCCTCGGGTGGAGGCGCAGCCGGCAACCGAGTGGATGGCAGGGCAACCGCCACGGAACAGGCGGCGGCACAGGCGACCAGGGTCCGCGCGCTCACGACGTGCACCCGGCTCAGAACCCGCCCAGCTCCTCGCTCCCCGGCCAACGCTTCAGTGCCTGGGCCAGGACGGCCGCGGCAGAGGCCTCGTCGTCCATCGCGCGCAGCGTACGCACCGCCTCGGCGTACGCCCTCGGCGTGACGTTCTCCGTGACCATCTGTCGGAGCACCCTACCTGCTTCGGCCGCATCCCCCTCGAGCGCGAGCAGGAAGGCGAACGCAGAGTAGGCCGGCAGGTGATCCGGACCGAGCTCGATCGCCCGGCGGTAGGCGCTCTTGGCCTCGTCGAAGCGACCGAGGTGGCCGAGGCTGGTGCCGCGGTGAAAGAAGAGATTCATGAGCACGGCCTCGTCCTCGCGTGCTCCGAACGCCGCCTCCGCCGCCGCGCTCACCGCCAGAGCCTGGTCGTAGCGCCCCTGCCGGTTGAGCACCGCGGCCTGCGTGATCAATGGCGCGATGCGCCTGCCGCGTCCCGCGATCGCGCGCGCTGAGTGCCGCTCCGCCGCCTCGAGGTCGCCCTCGCTCAAGGCCACCTTGGCCAGAACGTCGTGGGCCATGGGCTCTCGGTCTCCGGCCAGCTCCGCGTGCCGCCGCGCGCGATCGAGATCGCCGGCCTCGAAGTGGAGCTCCGCTAACGTGGTGGCCAGATGGGGCGCGCCCCGCGATAGTTCGAGCGCCTTCTCGTAGGCTTCGATCGCCTCGCGGCGCTGGTCGAGGCGCACCAGCGCGCCACCGAGCTGCTGCCAGACCAGGGCCATCCTGGGCTCTCGCTCCACGATGTCTCGATAGATGTCCGCGGCCTCCCGCCACTTGCCCTCCTGGCCGAAGCTGGCAGCCCGGCCGAGCTGACCGATCACCTCCACGCGATCCTTGGGATCGGGCAGCGGCCCCTCCGCGGCGCCCGCGCCGCCGCTCAGGTAGCCCAGGGCGGCGAGCCGGGCCAGGGCCTCGGCGTCGTCCTGCCCCGGCGGGCTCAGACTGCGATCGAGCTCGCGGAGCTGCCGGTGCAGCCGTCTCACCACCTGGGGATGCTCGGCGACGAGGTTGCTGCGTTCCCCGGGATCCTTCCGCAGGTCGAAGAGCTCGGGGCGCGGCGCCGCGATGTAGTGGAAGTC
>DATKBQ010000080.1:0-2186 GCA_035546375.1 Planctomycetota bacterium
GGCGAAGAAGCTCAGCGCGCGCGCGCGCATCACGCTGACCGGCACGCCGATCGAGAACCGCCTCGGCGACCTGTGGTCGCTGTTCGACTTCCTGCTGCCCGGGCTGCTCGGCTCCGAGAGGGAGTTCGCGCGCTACGCGAAGCGCCTCGCCTCCGGTCCCTCCGGGTCCCCCGGGTCCCCCGTGTCCAACGGTTCCCACGGTCCGCTGCGCGAGCTCGTGCGGCCGTACATCCTGCGGCGCCTCAAGACCGACCGGACCGTCATCGCCGATCTGCCGGAGAAGGTCGAGCTCAAGGCCTACTGCGCGCTCGGCCGCCGGCAGGCGGCGCTCTACCAGGACAGCGTGAGGGAGCTCGCCGGGCGCATCGCGGACACCCAGGGGATTCGGCGCAGGGGCCTGGTCCTGGCCTTCCTCATGCGCTTGAAGCAGATCTGCAACCACCCGTCCCAGTGGCTCGGCGACGGAGCCTGGGACGAGAGGGACAGCGGGAAGCTCGCCCGCCTGCGCGAGCTGGCCGAGGTCATCGCCGCCAAGCAGGAGAAGGTGCTGGTCTTCACGCAGTTCCGCGAGGTGACCGAGCCGCTGTGCGCCTTCCTGGGCGGGGTCTTCGGCCGGCCCGGGCTCATCCTGCATGGCGAGACGGCGGTGAAGAAGCGCCAGGAGCTGGTGGCGCGCTTCCAGGAGGACGAGACGGTCCCGTTCTTCGTGCTCTCGCTCAAGGCCGGCGGCACTGGGCTCAACCTCACCGCGGCGGCCCACGTGGTGCACTTCGACCGCTGGTGGAATCCGGCGGTCGAGAACCAGGCCACGGACCGCGCCTTTCGCATCGGGCAGACGAGGAACGTGCTGGTGCACAAGTTCGTGTGCCGGGGGACGGTCGAGGAGAAGATCGACGCCATGATCGAGTCGAAGAAACAGCTCGCGAAGGACCTGCTCGAGGGCGGGGCCGAGCTGGACCTGACCCAGCTCGACGACGCGGAGCTCCTGCGGCTCGTCGCGCTCGACCTTGGCGCCGCGCAAGGGGAGTGACGCATGCTCTACCGATGGGAACCCTACGTGCCCGTGGCCCGGCGCCGGCGCCAAGCCGCGCGCGAAATGAAAAAGCTCGCGAAGAAGGGCCACCGCGCCGCTCCGGTGATGATCGAGGGCCGCACGATCGCGCACACCTTCTGGGGCAAGGCCTGGTGCGACAACCTGGAGCGCTACAGCGACTTCTCGAACCGCCTGCCGCGCGGGCGCACGTACGTGCGCAACGGCTCGGTGGTGGATCTCGCGCTCAGCCCCGGCAAGGTCGCCGCGCGCGTGAGCGGATCGAGGCTCTACCAGGTGGCGATCGAGGTGACGCCGCTTGCCAAGGCGCGCTGGAAGGCGCTCTGCAAGGACTGCGCGGGCGCGATCGATTCCGTGGTGGAACTCCTGCAAGGCCGCTTCGCGCGGGGTGTCATGCAGCGCCTTTGCCACCCGAGGACGGGACTCTTCCCGGCTCCGGCCGAGATCCGCTTCTCCTGCACATGCCCCGACTGGGCCTCGATGTGCAAGCACGTCGCGGCTTCGCTCTACGGCGTGGGCGCGCGGCTCGACCAAGCGCCCGAGCTCTTCTTCGCGTTGCGGCAGGTGGACCAGGGCGACCTGATCGCCCAGGCCGGCCACGCGCTCGCGCTCCCGCACGCCGGCCCCGCTCCCGACAAGGTCCTCGGCGCCGACGGTTTGTCCGAGCTGTTCGGGCTCGAGCTCGGGCCCGCCGAGCCGGAGCCTGGGCCCCGTGCCCGGAAGTCGCCGAAGAAGCCCGCGCGCAAGGGGCGCAAGCAGGCGAAGCCCTCCTCCAGCCTCACCGCGAGCCGGGCGACCCGGGAGACAAAGCGGCGTTCGCAAGCGCGCCGCAAGAAGCAGTAGTCCCGCGCAGCGCGGCAAGGACCTCGTCGCGCCGTCGCGCAACGCACCTAGCCATGCAGATGGACGCTCACAGCGAACGGGTTGAAGCCGGATGTCCGCCGTGCGAAGATTGCCCGGCATGGCGTGCTGTGGGAGACTCGAGGCATGGGTGCGAACGTCGACATCAAGAACCTGACCACGGAAGAACGACTCGCGCTCCTCGGGGACATCTGGGACAGCCTCGAGCCTGAGGACGTGCCGTTCACCGATGCGCAGCGCGCAGAGCTGGACCGACGGTTGGATGATCTCGAGA
>DATKBQ010000081.1:0-14028 GCA_035546375.1 Planctomycetota bacterium
CGCCCTCTCCGCGCTGCTCCTCGCCGCCGGCCGCGGCCGCGTCGCGCCCGCCCTGGCCATCGAGGGTGCCGTGGAGCGCCTGCTGGAGGCCGCGGACGGCGCGCTGCGCTCGAACGCCCGCGAGCGGACGAGCTCGGCCGGCGAAATCCTGCGCGCGCTCGCCGCGATGGGGCCGCTGGGGGCGGACGGCAGCGACCTCTCGGCGCGCGTCGTGCAGGGCTGGGAGTCGGCCACGCCGCAGCAGCGGCGCCTGCGCCTGCTCGTGCTCCAAGGCATGGGGCACGCGCCCGAGGCGTTCCGGGCCGAGCTGGCGCGCAGGCTGGGCGAGCCGGCGGCGGGACTCGATCCCGGACTGCGCGTCGAGCTCGTGCGCACGCTGTCCGCGACGCTGGCGAGCGCACCGCTCGGCGGCGATCGGGCCGAGACGCCGCTCGCGCTCGCGCAGCCGGCGCAGCTCCTCGAAGCTGCCCATCGCGCGGGGCGCGCGGGCGAGCTCGTGCGCGACCTCGTGCGGCTCGGCGTTCGCCCGCCCGAGGAGGCCGCGACGGCGGCCGAGGGCGAGCTGCGCGGGTTCGTGCTCGAGTGGTGGCTCGAGGTGGGGGAGCCGAGCTCCGCCGCGCGCCTGCTCGAGCCGCTCGTCCTGGAGGAGCGGAGCGCGCCGTCGCGCGAGCTGGCGCGCCGCCTGGCCGAGCGCGCGGCGCGCGGCGAGTTCGCCCAGCTCCAGCGTCTCTTCGACGCCGTCGCGGAGCGTCTGGGCGAGGGCGAGGGGCGCTCGCTCGAGCGCTTCCGAGCCCTGTCCGGCGCGTTGCCCCCGGAGCACCACGAAGCGCTGCTGCGCAGCTTGGTTGGAAAGGGCTCGCGCGAAGACCTGGCCGTGGTCGCCGCCCTGGCCGCGGGGCCCGCCGGCGAGGCGGCCCGCGAGGAGCTCCTGCGCGCCGTGAACCGAGTGGACGGGCGCGGTGGGTTCGACGCGGAGCTCGCCGCCGCCTTCGAGCGCGCGCTGATCGAGCTCTGGCGCAGCGCTCAGGACGGCACGGCCGCGCGAGTGCGCACGCGGCTGATCGCGCTTCTGCGCACCGCCCAGCCCCAGCCGTGGTGGGACGGGCTGAACCAGGGCACTTGGCCGCGGCTCGGCGACGCCCGGCCGCGCTCGCTCGAGGCGCGCGAGCTGGACCTCGATCCGGCGGCCGCGGGCCGCTGAGCGGGCGGTCCGGGCCGCGCCCGCGCGGGAGAGCTCGCCTGGAATCGGGCTTCGGGGCTGGCATGTCGCCGGCCGATGAGCATGCTGTTCCGGCCCGGCACTCCCCATGCCCTCCGACCCGAATCCCGCGCTCTTGCAGGTGGCCGAGCCCGACGAGGGCCGGCGGATCCCGATCACCCGCGAGGAGATCGCGATCGTCCACGCGCCGCGCAGCCAGATCGCGGAGCAGTTCCGCACGCTGCGCAACTCGATCGTCACGCTCAACCCCGAGGGCGCGCCGCGCACGATCGTCGTGACCAGCGCGCTGCGCGGCGAGGGCAAGACCGTCGCGACGCTGAACCTGGCCCTGGCCCTGGCCGAGATGCCCGGCGTGCAGGTGCTCGTGATCGACGCGAACATGCACCACCCGGCGCTCGAGGACTACCTGGGCCTGCCGCGCCGCCAGGGTCTCTCGGAGCTGCTCTCCGGCCGCCTGCCGCTCGACCAGGCGATCCGCTCGACCTACGCGCAGGGCGTCGCGATCCTCGGCGCCGGCGCGCCGCCGAAGAACCCCTCGGAGCTGTTGAGCTCCGAGCGCATGCGCACGCTCCTGCGCTCGCTCAAGCAGCGCTACAGCTACGTCCTCATCGACACGCCCGAGGCCAGCACGATCAGCGACGCCAGCCTCTTGGGCGCGATCACGGACGGGATCCTGCTGGTGGTGAGGTTGGGCTCGACCCCGCGCCAGTACGTGGAGCAGACGAGCGCGATGCTCGAGGCGCTGGGGGGGAACGTGCTCGGGACGTGCCTGACCGGGGCGAATCTGCTGGATACGGCGCGGTAGGGACGGGATAGCTCGCTGAAGCCGTAGTCGCCAGGACATCGCACGGCGGTGACTGGCGAGGAGCAAGCGTGCAGAGGCGCGCTTCGCGCGCTTTCGCGGCCGAGTACGGCCGCGAGATTCCGCGTCCGGTTCGGCCGCAGACGGCCGAACCTCCCGCGGAATTCAGTTAGAAGAGCTTCGCGCCCGAAGGTGAGCGTGACGCAGGTCGTGTAGCGCGAGGACGTGTCCAGGAGCGCTCGCGTGGGGCTCCTTCTTCGCATCCGAGGTCTTAGCGACCCCATCTCGTTCTGCCACTGGGGCGCGAAGCTCCGCTACCTGAATTCCGCGGTAGGTTCGGCCGTCTGCGGCCGAACCGGACGCGGAATCCGGCGGCCGTACTCGGCCGCCGAAGCGCGCGCAGCGCGCCCCTGCACGGCCCGGGAACTCAGTCGCCGATGATACGGGGCGGCATGACGCCGCCCCCGGCCTACCCCTCCTCCTCCGCGATATACCGCACCACATCCAACGTCGACACGATCCCCACCAACTGTCTCCCCTCCAGCACGAGCACCCGGTGGATCCCGCTCTCGCTCATGACCCTGCAAACCTTCTTCAAGCTCGCGCTCGGATCCACCGAGATCACCTCGGAGTGCATCCAGTCGCCGACCGTCTCCGGGCCCGTCACCCGCGGGCTGAAGTCCTCCTTGGCGGCGAACTCGTCGGCGTCCTCGTCGAAGCGCTCCTCGAGGGGGTCCGCCAAGTAATACTCCCCGCGCTCGGCATCGATGCGACCCTCGCGCATGTGCTCGCTGCGCGCGATGTCGGAGAGCGAGAGCACGCCGACCACGTTGTCCGCGCCGTCGACCACCGGCGCGCCGCCGATGTCGTTCTCCTCGAGGGTCCGCACCGCGTCCGCGATCGAGGCCGAGGCTTCCAGGCGCACCACGTCGGTGCGCATGAAGTCGGCGACCCTGGTCTTGCTCGCCTGAGCCATGGCTGCTCCTTTCGTCCGAGCGACTCCCGTCGCCTGTCGAGGGGTTCGCAGCACGGCGCGGTCCATTCCGGACCGGGCTCGGGCGGAGCCTCAGGCCCCGGGGAAGAGCACGCCTTGGCGGACGGCGGGTGCGAGTCTCGGGACTCGCCGTGGCGTGGCGAGCGGCCGGCCGCTGCGGGCCGCCGCGATCAGCGCGCCGATGTGCCGGCGCTCCCATTGCTAAGCGCGGCGCGCGTCGGCGTAGAGGCGCTCGCGCCGGCGGAAGCTCGGACCGTGGTGGGTCCGGCGCCCGGCGGAGCGCGGCTCGTCCTCGAGGGCGGCGTGCAACAGCTCGTGGAACAGGATGAAGCGCACGAACCAACTCGGGACCGCCTCCTGGTCGAGCACGCGGTGAACGCGCACGACGCGGGTCGCGTAGTCGTAGCTGCCCAGGCGCAGCGAGTGGCGCGTGCGGCTGCGGCCGGTGCGGCCCCAGGTGATGCGCGGCGGCGCGCCCGGAGCGGCGAATTCCGCGGCGAATTCCTCTTCCAGGAGCTCGCGCGCGAGCTGGTCCAGATCATGGTGGCGGCCGCGCGTGCGCAGCGCGACCTTCCGGGGCTGGGTGCGGTGGAGCTCGCGCAGGCGCTCGTCGATCCACGCGTCGAGCACGCGGCAGGCGCGGCTCGCGCGGCGTCCGGAGCGCAGCCAGCGCACCAGGGCCTCGCGCACCTCCGCCGGCGCGGCGGAGACCATCCGGTTCAGCCGCACGAGCAGGATCGGCGGCGAGGATCGGCGCGCCGGCTGCGGCTCGACCCGCACCACGCAGTGGCGCGCGCGGCCGTAGAGCACGCGGACGGGCCGCCCCAGCCGCCCGGCGAGCAGCGCCTCCCACTCGCCGGCCGCGATCTCGCTCGGCGCAGGCTCCAAGGCGGGCAGGGCCGGTTCCCGCTCAGTTGCCCAGGTACAGCTCGCGGGTCACCGTCGTGCCGTCAGCGACGGTCAGCGTCGTCTCCGAGTGCTGCTGGTCGAGGATCGTCCCGATCGGATCGGCGGCGGCCCCCGACGACATGCGCGTCGCGGACAGCTTGTAGGAGCCTTGGCGCACGTGCTCGAAGCGGTACTTGCCCTCGGAGTCGGTGCGCGTCTGGTACGAGAAGGTCGGATCGTTGCCCAGGAGCTGGACGAAGGCCCCCGGCAGGGCTTGACCGGCCTGCGAGACGACCTTGCCCTGCACGGTGCCGCCCTCCTTCAAGGTCAGCGCGCCGACGTCGACCGGAGTCCCGTCGCCCACGTGCAGGTCGGTGATCGACTCCATCGCGTAGCGCGGGTGCTCGACCACGATCCGGTAGACGCCGGAGTTCAAGAGGGTGAGCTCGAAGGCCCCTTCCGGCCCCGTGCGCGTCTCGCGCGAGGTGGCCGTGGTCGAGATCATGCCGCCGAAGAAACCCGCCATGCCGTCGTCGATGTTGTCGCGCGAGCTGACCCGCGCGCCCGCCACGCCGGCGCCGCTGGAATCGAGCACGCGGCCCTTGATCGTGCCCCCGCGCGTGAGCCGCACGTTGATCATGGGCAGGGGTTGTCCCTCGGCGACGGTGAACGACTCGGACAGGGTGGGCGCGTATCCGGCCGCGCTGATCTGCACGGCGTAGGTGCCGGGATCGAGCCCGCAGAGCTCGAACGCGCCATCGGCGGTCTTGTTGAAGGTGTTCTCGATGGAGGTGGCCTCGAAGATCGGCGTGGCGCCGAGCTCGGGGCTGGTGCGCAGCGCCGAGCCGGTGAAGCTGGCGACCGGCGAGCCCTCGCTGTCGAACACGCGCCCCGCGATGCAGGCCTGCTTGACCATGTCGACCTGCACGTTCATCTCGCCCACCTGCACGCGGTTCAGGCGCAGCGCCCGGAAGCCGGGGGCGTTCACCATCAGGATGTAGGAGCCGTCCTGCAGGCCGTCGATCTGGAAGGCGCCGCCCTCGTCGGCCACCGTTTCGCCGCGCGAGCCGGTGGTGTTGCCGTAGTTCATCGCCAGCACGCGGGCGCCGGGGATGCCCATGCCGTCGGGCCCGATGATGCGGCCGGCGATCGGCTTGCCCGGGGAGAGGCGGAACTCGATCGGCGAGCCGCCGTTGTCGTCGGGGTGGCCCTTGAAGGGCGTCAGGTGGTTGTTCACCTGCAGGCCGTAGCCCTCGGCCGAGACGGTCAACACACGCGGGCCGGACGAGATGTTCTTGAACTCGTAGTAGCCGCTCGGATCGGTGGTCGTGGTCATCCGGTCCGGGCTCTCGGTCTCCTGCCCCATCATGTACGCGGAGTCCAGGTGCAGGACCGCGTTGCCGACCGCGTTGCCTCCGATGTCGCGCACGTAGCCGAAGAGCGTCGAGCCCTTGCGGAGCACGATCTCGGGCGCCATCGACTCGCCGCCCTCGGCGACGGCGACGAGCTCCTCCTGGACCTGGGCGAACTCGGGGTGCTGGACGGCCACGAAGTAGTCGTTGGCCGGCTCGACCCCCTTGAACTCGTAGCGCCCCTGGGCGTCGGTGGTGGTCGAGATCCTCTTGCCCGTGGGCTGCCGGCCCATGAACCAGTGCATGCCGATCTGCTCGCCCATCATGGGATCGCGCGAGAGGATCACCTTGGCCCCGGGGACGGGCTGGGCGCCCGCATCCACCACGCGTCCTACGAGCTTGTTCGAGCGCAGGGGCGAGCTGATCGGCCCGGCGCCGGGCTTCGGCTGGGCGCCGGCGACGGGCTCGACCCCTTCGCCGCGCGGGGTCTCGGCGGGCTTGACCACGTCCGGCGACTCGCCCGGCGCGCCGGCGACGGGCTCCGCGGGGGTGGGAGCCACCGCGGTGGGGGGCTCCTGCTCGGAGCTCGTGAAATACAGGCCGAGGGCGAGGGCCAGGATGGCCACAGCCGCGAGGAGGAGCACGTGAAGGGGTCGCATAGGTGATCTTCGGGTCGTGTCGGTTTGGGTTCCGCCCCGATCTGCCGGGGGGAAGGGCGAGAGCGCGGGTGCCTGCCGCAAGCCCTGCCGGGCGAGCAGTCGCAGTCCGCGACCCGCGGCCGGATGCACGGGCCGGCGGTCCGCCTAGGGACGATGCTGGCTCCGGAGTCTTCCGCGGAACGGCGAAGGATACCCGCCCGAGGCCCGCGCCGGCAGGGCGGCCCCGCGCCGGACGGCGCCCATCACGAGCCGGCGGGCCGCGCCGGGGAGGCGACCTCGGCGGCCGGCTGGGGCGGCGGGCCCGGCCAGAACCCCTCCAGGGCCACCTGCGAGGCCAGGAAGTAGGCTAAGACCACCAGCTCGAAGTCCAGCTTCCGGCAGACCTCGATCCGCCCCCGCCGCGCGAAGGGCGCAACCAGGATGCGGGCCATCTCCCCGGTCTTGGGCGCCTGCAGGGCCCAGCCGCAGCGAAAGCCGGGGAGCGGCACCAGGCGCAGCGGGCGGCTGCCGGTGTGCAGGACGATCTCGCGCCGGAGCAGGCTCCAGCGCAGCGAGGAGCCGAGCCACTCGCGGGCCTCGGTCCAGAGCGAGAACTGCCCGCGCAGGAGGCCGGGATCGCGTCTCAGCTCGAGCACCTCGCCGCGCTCGGGCGACCAGCGGGCCGTGCGGACCACCCCCCAGCGCCCGCGATGGATGCTGAGCCGCCCGATGGGCTGGGGGGCGGGCCCGGAAGCGTCCGAGACCTCGTGCACCCGCCTCCACAGGCCCGAGATGCGAACCGCGTAGCTGCCCGTCGGATCGGCCATGGCTGTGCGCCCGTCCCGTGGACGGGCTTCCCGGTGAGCTTACTCCGCCGTTCCTCGCGATGCGCCCGGGCGGCGCCGCCGGGTCACCCGGGACGCTCAGAAGAGGGCCGAGACCACCGGCGGAAGGTGCTCCCCGGTGATCGAGCACGGCTCGCAGTGGTTGTTCGACTCGCCCGGGGTGTGCACGCACCCCGCGCAGTCCTTGAGCTTCTCGAGTGCCTCCGAGAGCCCCCTGCGCTGCCCCTCGATCTCGCGCACCCGCTCCGCGAGCAGGCGGTCGTGCTCGCGCAGCGCCGCGCGCACCCGCTGGATGAACTCGCCCCGGTCCTTGGCCCGGCGCGGCCCGGCGAGCAGCTCGCCGATCCGCTCCAGGTGCAGGCCCAGCCCCTGGAGGTCGCGGATCAGCCGCAAGCGGTTGAGGTCGACGTGGCGGTAGTAGCGGAACCCGCCGTGGCTGCGCGCGGCCGGCGCGAGCAGGCCGAGCTCCTCGTAATAGCGGAGCGTGCGCAGGTTCGTGCCCGCCAGCTTGGCGAACTCGCCGATCTTGATCAGGTCACTCGCGGCCACGGTGCAGACGGGTCCCGACCCGGTGGGCCGGTGGGATCCGCTCCATCCAATAGGCTAGCCTATGGCCCGGACGGCGCCGGTTTCCAGGCCCTTCCCAGGCCCGCGGGTCGGCGTTGGCGCCGCCGGGGGGCCGCGGGAGCGCTTGATTCCCACGCCCGCAGAGTTATCCCTGCTGAATCGGCGGGGTCCCGTCGAGTAGGAGGCCTGCCGTCCCAGGAGGTTCGGAACCCATGTTCATCTTCGACAGTCTGTATTGGCTGCTGACCCTGCCCGCCCTGGCCCTCAGCATGTGGGCCCAGTTCAAGGTCAAGAGCACGTTCCGGCGCTACTCGCGGGTCGGGGTCCGCTCCGGCATGACCGGCGCCGAGGCCGCGCGCGCCGTGGTCGAGGCGGGCGGCAGCCCGGGCGTGAAGATCGAGCGCCACCAGGGCTTCCTGAGCGACCACTACGATCCCCGGAAGAAGACCCTGCGGCTCTCGCCGGACGTGCACGACGGCCGCTCGATCTCGGCCGTCGCCGTCGCGGCGCACGAGGCCGGCCACTCGATCCAGGATGCGGTCGGCTACGCGCCGCTCGCGCTGCGCTCGCACCTGGTGCCGGTCACGCAGATCGGCGCCCAACTGTGGTTCTGGCCCTTCCTGCTCGGGATGATGTTCCCGGCCACCGGCCTGATGTGGCTCGGCATCATCTGCTTCTCCGCGGTAGTCGTCTTCCAGCTCGTCACGCTGCCGACGGAGTTCAACGCCTCGAACCGGGCCAAGGCGGTGCTGGCCCAGACCGGAATCGTGAGCACCCAGGAAGAGGCGGTCGGCGTGAGCAAGGTGCTCGACGCCGCGGCGATGACCTACGTCGCCGCCCTCGTCGCCTCGCTGATGCAGCTCCTGTACATGATCCTGCGCGCGCGCCGCTAGGCGTCGGTCGCGGGCCATCGGCGAACGGGCGGCGTCGGCCATCGGCCGGCGCCACTCGCGCTTTCAGGGGCCGGTTGGCCTTCCCCCGCGCGCCTCGGTTACGCTCCGCGGCGGAGGTGCCCCGTGGCCCGTCTCCGCCTCGACTACACGCGCGCGCTGTCCACCGCCGTCGGCCCCGAGCACGGCGTCACGCCCAAGGAGCTCGAGTCGGTGGCGAAGCCATCGCGCGAGGCCCTGCGCGCCGTGCAAGGCCGGCGCACGAAGGACCTGCGCTGGCTCGACCTGCCCTACGAGGGAGCGATCCACGAGCAGATCCTCGACTTCGCGGCGCGCGCCGCGGGCCGCTTCCAGAACGTGGTCGTGCTCGGGATCGGCGGCTCGGCCCTGGGCACGATCGCGGTGCAGGCGGCGCTGAACAGCCCGTACCACAACCTGCTGCGGCCGGCAGGGCTGCCGCGGCTCTTCGTTCTCGACAACGTCGATCCGGACCTGATCGGGGAGTTCCTCGAGCAGTTCGAGCCGTCCGAGTGCCTGTTCAACGTGATCTCCAAGTCGGGCGGCACGGCCGAGACCATGGCCCAGCTCCTGATCTTCCGCCAGCGGTTGGTGGATCGGCTCGGCGAGGCCGGGCACGCCGAGCACGTCGTCGTCACTACCGGCGCGGAGGGCGTGCTGCGCCAGATCGCCGAGCGCGAGGGATACGCGAGCTTCGCGGTGCCCGAGGGGGTCGGCGGGCGCTACAGCGTGCTCTCGCCGGTCGGTTTGCTCCCTCTTGCGCTGGTGGGGATCGACATCGTCGGCCTGGTCAAGGGCGCCGCGTTCATGGACGAGATCTGCCGCTCGGAGGACGCGGAGGAGAACCCGGCGATCGTCTACGCCGCCTTGCAGTGGCTCCTGCAGGCGAAGAAGGACAAGCCGATCTCCGTGACCTTCGCCTACAGCCAGCGCTTGGTGCAGCTCGCCGATTGGTACGCCCAGCTCCTGGCGGAGTCGCTCGGCAAGCGCGTCTCGCGCAAGGGCGAGGTAATCCACGCGGGCCCGACCCCGGTGCGCGCGCTCGGCGTCACCGACCAGCACAGCCAGGTGCAGCTCTACGCCGAGGGCCCCTTCGACAAGTGGTTCACTTTCCTCGCCGTCGAGCAGCCCGACTACTCGGTCGAGATCCCGGCCGCCTTCGAGGACCTCGAAGGCGCCGCGTACCTCGGCGGGCGCACGCTCGAGGAGCTGTTCCACGCCGAGTACCAGGGCACGCGCATCGCGCTGACCGAGGCGCGCCGGCCGAACGTGACGCTGAACTTCCCGGCCATCGAGCCGCACACGATCGGCCAGTACCTCCAATTGATGGAAATCGCCGTCGCGCTGATGGGCGAGCACTACGACGTCGACGCCTTCGACCAGCCCGGCGTCGAGGCCGGCAAGATCGCCGCCTACGCCCTGATGGGCCGCCGCGGCTACGAGCAGCGCCGCGCCGAGATCGAGTCGGCGCAGCCGGAGCGCGCGTACGTCGTGTGACCGGCGGCGCGCGCCGCCGGCGCGAAATGCGAGTTCCTGCGAAGCTGCGCGTTCGCTCGGCTCGCGCCTCGATCGCGGGCTGGATCGATTCCCCCTGACGCGGCGAGGCTTGCTTCGCCGTCCCGACCGAGGCCTCGGGGGATCAATTCGGGTGACGTCTGCGCGTGTGGTGCAGCTTCGCGCGCTGCGTCCCGGCTCACGGCTCGCGCCGCGGCAGGCCGCACTGGTTCTCGAGGGTGTTGACGGTGCGGATGCCGAGCTGCTCGCGGGTCGCGAGCAGCTTCTTGACGTACTCCGGACTCAGCGGGCGCGCGTGGCCGACGGTGTGGGCGAGCCACAGGATCCGCGCGGTGTGCTCGACCATGTCGAGCTTCTTGTAGGCCTCGAGCAGGTTCGTGCCGATCGTCACGCTGCCGTGGTTGGTCATCACCACGGTATCGGAGCACTTGATGATCGGGCGGATCGAGTCGCCGAGCTCCTCGGTGCCGGGCGTGCCGAAGGGGGCGGTCGGGATGCCGCCGATGGTGACGATGATCTCGGGGATGAAGGGCGCCTGGAGGTCGATGCCGGCGATGGTCATGGCGACGGCGTGCGGCGGGTGGGCGTGGACCACCGCGCGCATCTCCGGGCGCTCCTCGTAGACGACGATGTGGATGCCGCGCTCGGTCGAGGCGCTCGGGCCGCCGTCGACGACGCGGCCCGACATGTCGATGTGCGCCAGGTGGTGCGGCTCGAGGAAGCCCTTCATCGCTCCGGCCGGCGTGATCAGGATCGTGCCGTCGGAGAGGCGCACGGAGATGTTCCCGTCCGCGCCGACGATGTAGTTGCGCGAGTAGGCGAGCCGGCCGATCTCGCAGATCGCGCGGCGCGCGCGCGTCTCCTCCTCCGACCAGCCGTTGGCGGGGCCCTTGGGCTCGTTCATCCGGATCTCCCCTCGCTTCCAGCCGGTTGGCCTGCGTCGTACACGCGGCCGTCGAACGTCTCGACGTAGTCGACGACCCCCACGATGACGGTCTTCACGGCGCCGTTGGGGTCACCGAAGATCGTCCGCGCGGAGTTGCCCTCGTCGATCGCGATCACGCGGTCGCCGACGCCCGCCTGCGCGCGGTCGATGGCGATGCGCGTCCGCCCCGTCCGAGCGCCGTCGGGCCGCACCGGCCGCAGGAGCAGGAGCTTCTGCCCATCGAGGATCGGGATCTGGATCGGCGAGACCACGGTGCCCACGACGTCGGCGAGGAACATCAGCCCGCCTCCGGGGGAGCCCGGCCGATCCTGCGCTCGCCGGCCCAGGCCTCCTCGACCCAGCCGATGATCGTCGCGTCGACCGGCACGAAGCGCTCGGGGCAAGCCAGCGCCGCCTCGCGCCCGTCGACGAAGTGCACGAGGTCTCCCGGCCCGCTGCCGACGACCGAGCAGGCGACGAGCTGCGCGCCCATCGCGCGGCCGTCCTCGTCGATCGGCTGGATCCACTGCAGCGGCACGCCCGCCAGGCCCTCGACCTTGCGGCTGGCGACCACGCGCCCGGTCACGCGCGCCAGGTACATCTCAGCTCGCCCATTTCTCGTACACGTTCTCGCCGCCCAGGTCCCAGGAGTCGACGATCGCCATGATCACCGCGTCGATCGGCCGGTTCTCGGTCAGCGCCGTCTGGCGCGCGCTCGAGCCGGTCGCGTAGAGCACCATGTCGCCCGGCCCCGCGTCCACGGCGTCCGCGGCGACCACGTATTGCTCCTGCGGCTCGTTCTCGTGGCTGTGCACCTGCACGACGAGCAGCTTGCGCCCCTCGATCTTCTCGTCCTTGCGCGTGGCCACCACGCTGCCGACGACGCGCCCGATCAGCATCAGCGCTCCTCGAGGAAGGTCACCAGGCTCGCCGGCGGCAGGCACTCCTCGACGAAGCGCCGGCGCAGCTCGCGGTGCACGTGCTGCGCCATCTCCTCCCAGCCCGGGGCCGGGCGGCGCTCGCCGGCCCACAGGATGGCGACGCCGGTGGGAAGGCGCAGCGGGCCGAGCAGGCCCGACGGCGGCCCTCCGGCGCCCGGGAAGAGCGCGGCGCGGATCTCCTCCGGAACGCGTTCGTAGCCGGCGGTGACCCAACCGAGGAGCCCCTTCGCCTCGCGCGTGGCCGGATCCTCGGAGGTGGTGGCCGCCAGCCGCTCGAAGTCGGCCGGGCCCTGGATGCGCGCCTTCAACCGCGCCAGCTCGCGCTCGGCGTCGTCGAAGGAGCGCGGGTTCAGGGGGTTGGTCAAGACGGCGGCGCGCAGGAAGATCGCGCGCGCCTCCACGGTCTCGCCGAAGCGCCCGTCGTACAGCTCGCGCTCCTCGCGGTAGGCGCGCTTGAGCCCGGCCTCGCCCCGACCCCGGTCCACCCACAGGTGCGCCAGCGCCGAGGAGACGATCGCCGGGTCGCGGCGCAGCGTGTCGAGGCGCACGCCGCTCGCGGCGACCACCTGCTCGTAGCCCAGGCCCTTGTACTTGGGATCGGCCACGGTCTCCGCCCGCCGACGCGCCAGCTCGGCGTCCACGGCCACCTCCAGCGCTTCGCCCGCGAGGTCCGGCATGCGCTCGAGCATCCGCCGCACCAGGAGGATCTGGTAGCAGGCCTCGCGCACGTCCTGCTCGGAGAGCTGCCCGCGCAGGTGCTCCAGGAACTCGGGCGTCCGCACGACGACCGAGCCGCAGCGCGCGGCGATCCCGTCCGCCCACGGCGGCGTCGGGTAGCTGGCTCCGCGCTGCTCGACGATCTGGTCCAGCCACATCTCCTGCTGCTCGCCCGGCACCGCTCGTCCCTCCGGCACGCCCAGCGCGCGCCGCGCGAGCGTCTCCTGCACGATCGCGAGCCGCAGGAACTCGCGGAAGGTCCCCCGCGGCACGCGGTTCTGGCGCAGGTGGTCCTGGAGCGTCGAGCCGTCGCCGGCGGCGGCGATCTCGCGCTCCAGCTCGCGCCAGCGCCGCTCGACCGCTTCGGGCGTCACGACCAGCGAGCTCTCGCGCGCCAGCTCGTCGAGCAGGCGCGCCCGCAGGAGGTGACGCAGCGCCGCGCGGCCGGTCTCGCTCATGGCGTGGCGCTCCGCCAGGAGCCGGTCGAATTCGACCCAGGAGACGACGTCGTCGCCAGCCTTCGCCGCCCAACCGGGCGCCGGCGCCGCTGCGGTCTCCGGGCCCTGGGCCAAGACGCCGCGCCCGCCGGTCACGGCGACCGCGGCGGTGAAGAGGAGCTCGAGGATGGCGGCGCCCACGCGGTGCCGAGGATATCCGTGCCGTGCGAACCCGCGCCAGCGCGGCGGGCGAACCCGCGCCAGCGTGGCGGGCGAACCCGCGCCAGCGCGGCGGCCCGCGCCAGCGCGGCGGCGTGCGCCGGGTCTACCGCTCGATCGCGAAGCGCAAGCGGCCCGAGCGGACCGAGACCCTCACCAGGCCTCGCAACCGGCCATTGCCAGCCCCCTCCAGGAGCAGCGCGGCGAGCTTCGGCTCGACCTCGCGCTGCACGAGGCGGCGCAGCTCCCTCGCCCCGGCTTCCGGGCTGAAGCCGTGCTTGGCCACCCATCCCGCCACCGCCGGCGAGAAGGCCGCGCGGAGCCCGCGCCGGCGCGAGCGCAGCGCCAGCTCGCCGAGCAGCGAGCGCGCGATGGCGCGAGCGTCGGCGAGGTCGAGCTCGCGGAACAGCACGCGCTCGTCGATCCGACCGAGGAGCTCGGGGCTGAACTGATTCTCCAGCGCGCGCGCGGTGATCTCGCGCAGTCCCGCCTCGCCCAGGGCCTGCGAGCCCGCGAAGCCCACGCGCCGTGCTGCGCCCTGGATCTCTCCGGCCCCCGCGTTCGAGGTCAAGACGACGATCGCCCGCGAGAAGTCCGCGCGCCGGCCGCGACCGTCGGTGAGCTCGCCTTCCTCCAGGATCTGGAGCAGGAGCTGGTGCAGCCGCGGGTGCGCCTTCTCGACCTCGTCGAACAGGACGACGCGCTCCGGCCGCCGCAGGAGCGCCTCGGTCAGGAGGCCGCCCTGCTCGTGCCCCACGTAGCCAGGCGGCGCGCCGATCAGCTTGGCGTGCTCGTGCCCGAGCGCGTACTCGCTGCAGTCGATGCGCACCAGCGTCCCGCTCCCGCCCCCGCTATCGGCCTCGCCGTACAGCTCCCGCGCGAGCGCGCGCGCGAGCTCCGTCTTGCCGGTGCCGGTGCGCCCGACGAAGAGCAGGCTCGCGAGCGGCCGCCGTGCATCGCCCAGGCCAGCGGCGGCTCGCTGCACCGCGCGGGCGACGAGCGTGAGCGCCTCGTCCTGGCCGACGATGCGCCGCGCCAGCCGCGCGCGCAGGCCGTGCGAG
>DATKBQ010000082.1:0-4902 GCA_035546375.1 Planctomycetota bacterium
GTTCGAGCACTGGACGCGGGTCAAGAGCCCGCGCGACGGGCCGACCACGGTAGAGACGATCTACGAGGTCGAGATCGGCCTGCCCAACCGCTTCCAGCTCGACCTGTACATGGTCAACGACAAGACCGGCAGCGAGGGCGACCTCGAGCTCGCGGAGCAGAAGTTCGAGCTGCGCTACGCCTTCGCCGACTGGGGCGTGATCCCCGCCAACCCGACGATGTACGTCGAGTGGGTCGAGCGGGCCAGCGAGCCGGACAAGGCCGAGGTCAAGCTCCTGCTCGGCGACCAGCTCGCCCCGGGGTGGCACTGGGGCTCCAACCTGGTCTTCGAGCACGAGGTCAGCGGCGATCGCGAGAACGAGTACGAGCTGACGCTGGGGCTCTCGCGCACCGTGATCGACGAGAAGCTCTCGCTCGGCGGCGAGATGAAGATCGGGGTCTCCGACACGACTCATGACCGCGGCGACTTCGAGGAGTTCCTCGAGATCGGTCCGAGCCTGCAGTACCGCCCGCTGCCGGCGATGCACATCGACTTCGCGCCTCTGGTCGGGATCGGCTCGGACTCCCGCCAGTTCGACATCTTCCTGGTGTTCGGCTGGGAGTTCTGAGGCCCGCCAGCGGCGCCGAAACGGCCGCCCCCGCCCCGAGCGGCGCTCGGAGCGGGGGCGGCTTGCCTTCCGTGAAGGCTCAGGGGTCGATCGTGAACTCGGCCGCGTTGGTGAGGCCGTCGGCGAACGGAGCCACGGGGTCCCGGTGCCAGAACTGCGCGAAGACCGTCGCGCCCGCGATCAGGGCGGGATCGATCCCGCTCTGGATGCGGTCGTTGAAGTCGTAGACGAAGCCGCCCGAGCAGTCATCCGGCGGAGGGTTGCCGGCGGAGCTCTGGACCTGCGTGCGCGTGATCGGCGCCTGCACGCACATCGTGCCGCCGTGGAAGGGGAGCGAGGCGGAGGCGAAGCCGTAGAAGAGCAGCCCCGGCTTCTGGTTGATCACGTTGGTCGCGGTGATCGTGAACGGCGCGGGAGCGCTCAGGCTGGCGCCGCCCTCGAAGGTCAGCGAGGGGGTGCAGCCCTGGCTGTTGATCTTGCCCGTGCAGTAGGTCTTCGCCGGGTTCAGCGGGTTCGGCACCCACCAGACGAACAGCCCCTTGTCTGTGTCGCTGCCGAGCACGACCTTGCTCGGGAAGTAGGGGTAGACGCTCCAGATGCCGTTGAAGTTCGGGTTGTCGTTGGCGGGCCAGGTGTCGAAGTAGGCCACCTCGGTCGGCGAGGTCTGGTTCGTGGTGTCGAAGATGCGGATGCCCGCGCGGTAGTTGCCGGCGTACAGGAGGCTGCCGCGGGTGTAGGCGTTGTGGTCGATCGCAGGGTTGCCGTTGTTGAAGCTTCCGACCAGGAAGGCGTTCGCCGGGTCGCTGACGTCGATCACGAGCTTGCGCGTCGGGATGCCGGAGTTCTGCTCGTCGAGCTCGTCGCCCAGGTACAGGTACTGCCGGTCCTCGGACAGCCAAGCTTGGTGCGAGTAGCCGGGCTGCGACCAGAAGACCTCCTTGAGCACGGTGATGTTCGCCTTGTCCGTCACGTCCAGCACGGAGAGGCCTGGTTGCGACCAGCCGCCGTTGAAGCCGGTGCAGGCGTAGCCGATCTGCTTGCCGGCGGCGGGGCCGGAGGTGTACGTGACGACCTGGATGTCGTGTACGTACTTCGTCGACCAGGTGCCGACCCAGGTGGGAGTCGACGGGTCGGCGTTCAGGTCGTAGACGCGGATGCCCTCGCTGCTGCCGCCGCATCGATAGAGGTAGCCGCTGTCGGTGTCGATCGCGACGTTGTGGGTCGCGTTGGTGCCCGGTCCGGTCACGGACTTGACCAGGGTGACGACGCCGCTGTCCACCTGGCTCATGTCGATGACTTGGATCCCGCTGCCACCTTCGCTCACCGCGTACGCGTAGTTCTGGAAGACCTTGATGTCGCGCCAAGTGCTGTTGGGGCCGGTGATGTGCTTGATCAGCGTCGCGTTGTTGGGGTTGGTGACCTCGACGATGGCGGTGCCGTTGGAGATGCCAATCAGCGCGTACTCGCGGCCCGAGGGCGAGACGTAGCCCCAGCAGTCGTTGCCGGCCGATGCGCCGGGCGAGAGGTCGGGCAGGGCGAGCCAGCTCAGGAGCTGGACGCCCTGGGCGGGGAACATGTTGGAGTTCGCGGGTCCGCTCCCGTTCGTCCACTGGCCGTTGCGGATGCCAGGACCCGTGTAGGCGGGCTGCATGTCCAGGATCTTCGGGTCGTCGTCGTGCGCGAGCGCGACGCTGCTCGATGCCACGAGACAGGACAAGGCGGCCAAGCACCAGGACTTCGAACGGCTCATGGAACTTTCCTCGATGGATCGCGGCAGGCGGGTGAGGGGCTGGGGACCCCAATCTTAACGTGTAGACGACGAAGGCGGTGCCGTTACGGTTCCGTTGGCAGGATCCATCCATCGGCGCAGCCGCGGAGCCGGAGGGCGGATCCTGGGATGGGTCGCTCGTAACGGAAACGTCAGATTCGGCCTCGAGAGGGCTACCGGGCGACGGAGCTCGGGGTGGCCGCGGCAGGGGGCGGCGCCAAGAGTGCCGGATCGATGGACTCGTCCGTCAACGCCTCGAGGAAGGCCTCCAGATCGACCATCTCCTGCTCGCTGAAGTTGCGCGGCCGCAGGATCGTCTCGCGGTGGTGATCGGGGGGGAGCGAGCCTTCGAGGCTGGAGTAGTAGCGGAGCACGTCGCGCAAGCTCGCGAGCTGACCCTGGTGCATATAGGGCGCGGTGCGCGCGACGTTGCGCAGGCTCGGGGTGCGGAATTCCCCCCAGAAGCGCGGCCCGCGCGCCAGTGTTTCGAGTTTCTCGCGCGCCTCGCCGACGGGAGAGTCGCTGTAGCGGCCCGCGCCGTTGAAGGGGTCTTCGAGCACGCGCTCGGCGCCGCCGTGACGGCCGGAATCCGTGGGCGTGCCTCCGCCGCGGGGCGGGAGGCCGATCGAGTGGAACTCGCCGTCGGAGAGATTTGGCCCGCCGTGGCAGAGGCGACAGCTCCCCTTGCCGATGAAGAGCCCGAGCCCGCGCCGGGCCTGCGGCGAGAGGGCCGCGAGCTTGGCGCCGTCGCCGGTGCGCAGGCCCTCGACGAAGACGTCGAAGGGCGAGCGGCGGCTGACCAGGCGGCGCTCGTACGCGGCGAGGGACTTGCCGAGGTTTGCGCACAGGCGCTCGACCGCCTCGCGATCCTCGGGCCGCATGGCGCGCCAGGCGCGGTCGCGCGGATCGTCGGGCGAGTCGGGAACCGGCTTGGCGTCCGGCGGGAAGCGGGCGGCGTCGCCCAGTGCGGGCAGCGGCCCGAAGAGGGCCTCGTACTCGGCGCGCAGGGCGGGGTCGCGGTGCACGACGTGGGCCACGGCGAGGCGGCTCGAGCCCATCTCGACGTCGTCCTCGATGGGCCCCAGGGCCTGCGCCCAGAGCGAATCTGCGCGGCCGTCCCAGAAGAGCCAGCGCTGCCAGGCGACGTTCCACAGGCTCGGGGCGTGCCGCGCGGCGGTGCCTAGTCCCTCGGACAGGGGCTTGCCGTCCGCGAAGCTCCGGGAGGGGTCGTGGCAGGTGGCGCAGGCGATCTGGCCGTTGCGGGAGAGGCGCGTGTCGAAGAAGAGCCGCTGGCCGAGCTGGGCTGCGCGGGGATCGTCGGCCCAGGCGTTGGTCGGGTCGGGGGGCGGGTGGCCGAGGGGGGAGAGGGTCAGGATGCGGGCGAGCTCGCGCTCGTCGAAGCCGAGCGGGCCCGGGGGATCCTCCCCGGCCTCGGGCCCCTGGGCCTGCCAGGCGATTCCGAGCAGGCCGGCTAGGGCGGCCCAGGCGAGGCCATGGCGACTGCATTTCATTGCGGCTTGCCCGTGGTGCGCGATCCGGCGCGCGAGGCCGGGGCGCTGCCCCATAGGCCGGGACGAGCTCCACCATAAGCCTAGGCCGTTCGAGGGGCCTTGCACCGGCTTTCCGAACATCGGGGCCAAAGGGGTTGCCCAGGCCCTCGGACGCGCCGGTCTCGACCGAACCAACGTGCTTCCAGGACGGAGGAACCGCGAGGGATCAGTCGAGCGAGAGGCCGACCTGGGCGCGCTCGGTCAGCGCGCCGCGCGTGACGTCGAAGTAGAGCTCCCAATCGCCCGGCATGTGGAAGAGCATCCCGGTCACGGCGAAGTGTCCTGGCCCCAGCCGTTTCACCTTCGGCTCGCGGTTCATCCCGTGGCCGTGCTCGGGCATCCCGGCGTCGACCGCCAGCTCGGCATCCGCGGCCAGCCGCGGCGGGGGGCCGGGCTCCAGCACCCAGACCTCCAGGCCGAACGGCTCGTTCTCCGGCACGGGCTCCGGCGCCGGCCGGAAGCGCACGAGGAAGTTCCCGGCGTTGCTCGCAACCTCCTCGACCCCATCGCCCGGCGGCGGGGGCGGGTTCGCCGGCGGCGCGGACGACTCCGTTACAGGGGTCATGCCGGAAGGGGTCTCGGGCATGCCGGCGAGCGTCTCGGCCGGCTGAGGATTGAGCGGGGAGGGCTGCTCGGATCGGACCGGATCGACCCCGGCGATCGGCGCCTGGTGCATGTCCGCGGGAGCCGGGTACTCGGGGGCGGTGCAGGCGCAAAAGAGCGCCAGCAGCGCGACCCGACCATAGGACCACGAAGACATCGACGCTCGATCCTAGCTCACATCGCCACCGGTGCTGCAAGCCGACCGGAGGGGGAGCCCGACGACCTTCCGTGGAGGCTCGCCAAGCTGTTTACGGCGATGGCGCAGGAGATCCCCTCGAATCCTCCCTACTCGACCGGAACCTCGATCTCGGCCGGCACCTCGCGCACCATCGCGTGCACGCTCCCGTCCAAGCCCGCGATCACCTTGTAGCTCT